>DOFS01000333.1 GCA_003523945.1 Nitrospiraceae bacterium
TCTTTTTAGGAGTAGTCGCAGGACTTTCCTGCCTGATGGATCTTTCCTTACCGGCCTGGGCTCAACAAACACCACAGGCAGAACATCCGGCCCATCCCCTGATGACAGCCCAAGTACTGGTGGTCGAAAGCATCGCACTCACAGAACGAGGAATTCAGGATTCCACCGCTATCACGAAGACCGTCACCGACCAACTGACCAACATAGGCTTTACCATCGCCTCTTCCCCAGATCAACCTCATGATGCAGTCGTGCGGGTGAAATGTGAAGAACGACAGACATTGACCGGCCCAAGTAGGCATCGCATGATTGGCCCTGCCCCTACATCCCGATTATGGAAAGGCCCAGCCTGCCACATTTCCTATCGCCAAGGAGAACAATCTCCTCATTGGAGCTTGGAAGTTCGCACTTTATTTGAAGATACAAGTGCCGCGGCTGAAGCCGCAGGGGCCTCTGAGACAGGAACCTTTGCCCTCAATGCCCTCAACACCCAACTTCAACATGATAACTTTCCTTTGTTTTTAGTGGCTGAATGGGAGCAAGCTGACAGATTGCTGATGCTCTATCAGGAATCCACGGACAATATTGAACGACAAAAAACAATTCTCAAACTCATGGGAACTCTGTCTTCTGACAAAATCTTTGAGGCTCTGAAGGAGGCTCTCACCAATCCGGCGCTGGGGCGGACAGCCCTATTGGCCCTTGGCCAACAAGGAGAAAGGGCCATTCCAGCCTTGGCTTCATATCTGGAATCCTCCACCGACCTAAACCATAAACTAGCCGCCATTCAAGCCTTGGGAGCCATTGCCGCACAGAGCAATGATCCCGCCTTGTTCACTCAGTTCATGAAAGCCTTGGAAATAGAAGAGCCCCAGATACAAACCGAAGCCGTCAAAGGCCTTGGGAACCTTGGTGATCGACGCGCGATTCAACCTCTGGAAAAACTGAATCTGAAAACCTGGACCAATCCTTCTAGCAGTCCTGAAATGAAGGCACTCCGTGAAATGTTGAGTGCGAGCCTCTGGCAACTAAGTCCAAGCGCCCACACAGCAGAATGAACTAAACGTGGGGATTTCAGCGTGGCAAAACCACGTTTGAGAATTTCAACCGGGACTTTTCCAAATTAACCATGAACCAAAAAACCCAATTCCGGAAGTCACCTTTTTTCTACCCACACAAACTCGCGTCCGTATAGGGCGCTCTCCAAAATGACACATGATAAGGTAGCTATTTTCTGTGGTACCTCTTAGGTGTAATCAGCATTCTCAAGAGAGAAGGATCCAGACATGCATGTCGAAGCGACTTTCCAATCCCCTGCCCCTGCAAGACCCAAAAGAGTGACGGACCTATTACCCAAATTTCAAAGATTTCCCAACAGCAAAACTCCTGGGAGTTCAAACATCTCTTACCGACTTTCGAAGGTTGGATAATCCTATGGATGGTGCCGGCGTGAATGTGGATCCCAACATTCCTCCAATTTTAAACACACTGGAATCAAGCGGCTCACAGTCTGGTAGTAACAGAAGCTCGGGATAGAAATAAGAGGAACTCTTCGGAAGCAAAACCGACAAGAATAAGATTCAGGCCTTGGGAGCGAAAGCGGTGACAGCTCTCAACCTTCCCCACCACCAAACCTCGGCCTGGAGTTGGGAAAGAGAAATAAAGGAAGGCGTCTCAAAAATGGGTAAGAGCAGATGGTGCGCCCGACAGGAGTCGAACCTGTAACCTCTTGATCCGTAGTCAAGTGCTCTATCCATTGAGCTACGGGCGCTTTTACTGTATTTTCAACTGGTTAGGTAAGTTCGTCAACCAGCGTAATTTAACTACTCTGAGATACTTGTCAAAAGTTGAGATCCATTTCGCAGATCGAACTCTTGAAAGTTAGTGTACCTTTTTAAACCTTTCATGTCTTCGCCTCATGAGAGGTTATTTTCAAAATTGGTAAAGAGTCAATTTCCACCCGCTCCGGAATAAACTCCACTTCAGTTCGGAAATCTTTAAACCAACCCCCCTGAAATCCATTTCAAAAACCAGCAGCCAAGAAATTCATCTTTTAATCTCTGACTGACTATGGCCGGAACCACATGATCTTTACACAGGTAGCCAGCTTTATACCCGTTCTTTCCTAAATGCGTCAATTCAGTGGATAACAGGACTACCGTTCCTTGTAGCTTTTGGTGCCTTGAACCTTAAATGGCACGAATGTGCCCTTGAAGAGTAAGAAATCTCTGACAAATGAATTTTCTTGAGACGGGTTCAAATTTAGGAATGAGTTATGTCGTGGCAATCTAGGCTGAGCCATGTGTACTCCTGTTTACGATGTGGTTCATATCTTCGTCTGGACCTAGATGAAAGAGGCAACAGGGGACCCGGCCGGCTTAACAAGCATGAAGAATGACCTTATTAGCTTAGCCATATTCTTCGGTTTTTTTATTGGGGAATCCCTCCCATAACATTTACGTATTTCCAGTTACCCTTTCTGGGGAATTGATACCCCTCTCCCCAGAGAGTCAACTGTCAAGAAAACTTGAACAAGATCCCTTCACCAGAAGCGCAGAAGATAGAAAAGTAGGTCAATCAATTTTTGCTAGACAAGGATATCAAAGAAGAAGAGAGGAAGAATCCATGCTTGCTGTCAGAGAGCATTCTCAGCACAACACAAAAATACTGGATCTCTCAGGATGTTTTGATGCCAATTCCAAGTTAGGCCTTGAAGTCGCCATTCTCGGAGCAAAGGAAATGGGCTGTCAGCATATCATTTTGAATTTTTCCGACATTTCCTGGATTGATTCTTTAGGATTAGGACAATTGTTCCTCTGGTATCACAAGATGAGACCCCATCACGTACACCTCAGCATTGTCAGCCCGCAACCCACCGTCAAAGATCTCTTAGAGTCGACCCACCTCTCAGAGATTGTTCCCATCTATCAATCTGAGAATGAAGCCCTGGAGGCTCACCTTCAGAGTCCCTCTTCATGACCGATTATCAAGATGTAGACGGAATTGAGCACGGGTGCCTGGGGATTTAGATCTGAATGGGGGAAAACGCCAAGTTCCTCAGACCCTAGGGCTTTTTTGAACACCTGGAGACTTCTCAGAAATTTGGAGAGAAATTCCTTATTTATTCTTCCCTCTTTCTCGGTATGGCCATTCGCCCTACACTTAGATTTACTGACAAAAAGGTTATGGGTATCCCATCTGGGCAACATACAGGAGTTGTCGTTTTTTCCTAAGCAATCCAGCACAATTTCCTCTGGCGGCCAACTTGCCCACATCTCCTCTGATAAGTCATGCACACTGACTCAGGAATTAATCATCAACACAAGAGTATTTTAGGTAAACCAGATCCAAAAGAGAGGCCTTTCGTGAAAACTCTTTCTTTATCTATCCCCCTTACCCCTTTTAAAAATGACCTGGTGAATCCCGAAAAGGAAGACCCAAGCCTATTGCATGATCACTGGGAATACAAGAAAACCCGACCCTGTATTTTAGTGGTCGAAGATGATCCTTCAGTGGCAGGGTTACTCAAAACAGTCCTTGAAAATTTGGGATATCACATGTATTTGGCGAGAAATGGACGGGAAGGCCTGGACACGGTCATACATCATACAGTCGATGGAATTATGCTGGATATGCATATGCCCGTGATGGACGGGCGAACCATGCTTGATGAATTACGATGGTTAGGTTATCAAATGCCGGTGCTGGCCATGTCCGGTGGATTAGATCTCCCAGCCCTTCGTCAGCTTTTAAATGAAGGCGCTCAAGGCTTCATCCTTAAGCCTTTTAACCTCAAATCACTCAACCAATCCTGTCAACAAATTTTCAAAAATGATGGAATTTCTGGCCCTTTCCTTCAACACTTTTATACTGCATAAATCCCAGGTGGGAATGATCCGGTATGGGTCATCAACACCCGTGCGGTCACTCAACTCATAGTCCTGCTCAGTTGACCACCGCCCTTTCATTTATATCAGCAACAGGTATCAGAAAAATTGGGAACTATCACTTAGTATAAGTTCCTGCATCTGTTAGCCCCACACAACAAGGTAAGACCTTCCATGTATCTGCGCAAAGGACTGGCCCATCGTGGAATCCTGAGTTGCTTCCCTTAATGAACGTGACAGAATAATCGAGGACTACCCTCTTAATGGGGATAGTAAGAAATTAATGATCCGCATACAACTAGGAAGATGTTAACGCTGACTGTCCTAGCAGATATGGGTCAGTAATTTGACAAAGTGGCATCATGGTTTGGACATTTTTTCTACAAAGCCTCCTTGCGAAATGTCGTCTTGTCATGGTCCCAATTACACAATTGTGAATTTCTACAAGCGATAAACGCCCATGAGATTTGCGTCCTACAAAAGGTTATTTTTTTGCTTATTTCACACTCAACTGTGGAAATGGACTGTTAGGAATTCAACAGGAGGCGTTCACTTGAAGCGCAAAAATTGGACTTTTTTACTCGTGATCGTGGGCTTAGCGAATGGGTCACTTTTTTTGCCTTTAGCCATGGAGAGCCTGCATGCGGCGACAGTGCCGGATATTCGAGGCACCTGGACGTATGGACCGTCTAGTTTTTCGCGAACAGGATGTCAAAACCCTCTGGATAACATATCCTTCAACGACCCCGGTGGGGGAACTTTCAGCATTACAAACCAAACTGGCGCCAACATTAGTTTCACTGCAATGGATACCGAGAGTGATGGCGGAGATACCATTAGAGAAACCTTCACATACACAGGAACTGTGGCGTCGGACGGAACGGTGAATGCCTCAAGTAACTATGTGGTTACCCTCAACGGGGTATTTTGGTATAGCGGCACCTCGACAGTATTGGGCACACTCGTTGGAAATACCTTTACGGGAATCGAAACCGGCATGGACCTTGTGGGGGATACCTGTCAATGGACCCAGACGGGAACGGACACCAGGAGTGGTCCCATCCCTCCTCCTATTGTTCTACCCATCAATACGCCTTATGACCTCAATGGAGATGGGAAGGGCGACCTGATCTGGCGCAATACAAACACCGGGAGCACGGCCATCTGGATAATGAACGGGACCGTCCGGGCCTCGGTCGGCTTCCCCGGCGGAGTGCCGCTTAACTGGCAAATTGCGGGAATCAGCGATGTGACGGGGGATGGCAAGGCCGATGTCATCTGGCGCAATGGAACCAACGGGGCGGTGGCGATCTGGGTGATGAACGGCACAATCGTGACGTCCACGGGCTTTCCCGGCAGCGCACCGACCACTTGGGCCATCCAGGCCGTCGGGGATGTCAACGGGGATGGGAAAGCCGATCTGATATGGCGCAACAACAGTGACGGCAACACAGCCATCTGGTTGATGAACGGAACAGCCCTGGCCTCAGTTGCCTTCCCGGGCGGGGTGCCGCTTAACTGGCAAATTGCGGGAATTGGCGATGTGACGGGGGATGGCAAGGCCGATGTCATCTGGCGCAATGGCGCCAACGGCGCGGTGGCGATCTGGGTGATGAACGGCACAATCGTGACGTCCACGGGCTTTCCCGGTAGCACCTCCACGGATTGGAAGATTGTGGGTGTTGGCGATTTTAATGGCAATGGGAAGGCCGATCTTATTTGGAAAAATGACACAAGCGACATCGTGGCCATCTGGCTGCTAAATGGGACCTCTATTGCTTCGTCTAAAATTCTTGGCGGCATCGCCTCGGCGTGGGAGATTGAGCAGGTGGGGGATATGAATAAAGATGGTAAAGCGGACGTGGTCTTGAAGAATACGACCACAGGGGAGGTGAAAGTCTGGCTGATGAATGGAGTAAACGTGATTGGAATCGGCTCTCCTGACACAGTCGCCATCGACTGGGACATTCAACCCTAGAGCGGTGACAACGCACTCGCTGAACCCCTGAAGAAAAGAGAGCAAGGCTCAAACACGAAGAAGACAAAACTCTCTTTCGGGTGATTGACCAAAAGCCTGCCCCACCTCGGGGCAGGCTTTTTTTGACCCAATTGCTCATTGGGGAAAGGCCCATCTCACAATAGGCCATACCTCGAATCTACGTCGTTTGTGTAATGGTCGACATGACCAGACGCTTGTATTTTGGAAATCATCAACTAAGGGGATAGGAGATGCATAAACGATTTTACTACCAGAGCGAGGGAGAAAAGCTCTCGTTAAGTGTCCGATGGTGGCTCATTCTCTTTACCGCTATTCTTTTATGGATTGTGAAATAATACTCAC
>DOFS01000214.1 GCA_003523945.1 Nitrospiraceae bacterium
GATGTGTTGAATCTGATAGGGAGTCGTCAGAAATACGGTAAAGAAATCGCCGGAGATCTGTACGAAGGAAAGCGGACGCTCATGCTTTCCCACTTGTTTGAGAAAGGCTCTCCTGAGGAAATCGCGAAACTGAAATCTTTTCTAGCAAGATCACGCAATGGCAAATATGCCGATCAAATTGACTGGGTAAAAGAGTTGATGAACACATATGGCAGCATTGAATACGCACGATCCAGTGCACGAGAACTCCGTGACGCAGCCGAACAGGCTTTTTTTGACGCGTATCACGATGCGCCGGAAAGCGAGGACAAAGCCTTCATTCAGCAAAGCCTTCATTACATGATTGACCGAACCTCCTAATTGCCCTTGGCCCTGGAAAAACGACCCTTGAGACCGAGGAGCCGAAAAAAGGAAGGAGCCCAAGTGAAAGCCCACTCACGAAACCCTAAAAGAATCGTCTCTTACGCGGGTTTTCTGGCAAGTGCCCTTCTTTTGGCCGCGCAGGGGGTTGCGTACGGTGAGGGATTTCGACTTCCATACCAGGGCACCGCCGCGGCTGGTCAAGCGGAGGCCTTTATCGCCCAGGCTGATGATGCGTCGGCCTTATATTACAATCCCGCAGGTCTTACCCAGGTGAGAGGCGTTCAGGTCTATTTTGGCGCAAATTTCATTACCGGGAAATTCGAATATACCAGTCCAACGGGCCAACAGGTCGATGGTGATCTCCGGCAACCTGTGGTCATGCCGCCCCCAGGTCACATTTATTTGACTGCAAACCTTAAGGATTTCGGCTTCAAGGCCCTCGGGCCTCTCACAGTGGGAATCGGCTTAAACTCCCCATTCGGGCTCGGGTCAAAATGGCCCGATGACGCTCCGTTTTCCAACGTCGTAACGGAAGCAACCGTCCCCCTCCTGGATATCAAGCCTACCCTGGCTTATAAGATTCATGACATGGTTTCTCTCGGAGCCGGGATGGATATTTATACATTTGCGAAGTTCATTGGTGAAGGACAGGCTGAACTAAAAACTCAAGCAACCGAAATCAATGGAACCGATACGGCTGTCGGATTCAATGTGAGTGCACTCTTGACTCCCTTGCGAAATAACGCGGGGGAACCTCTCGTGAATCTGGGAATAGTTTACAGGCATCAAGCAACGCTTCATCTGAAGGGAGACTTTCTCGTGAACGGCAAAAAGGTGGACAATGCCGAAACGAAATTACCACTCCCATGGGTTCTGAGCGCCGGGCTCGCCGTATGGCCGATTCGTGACGCGGCCAGATCCTGGAAAGTAGAAGTTGACGTGGATTATGTCGGATGGAGCCAATTTAAGAGTTTAGATATACGTCTTTCCAACGCGCCAAACATCTCACAACCCGCGAATTGGGAAAACACATACACATTCAGCGCCGGCACCGAATATAAATGGCTCAAGCTCACCTCGCTCCCCAATTGGGAGATTGCCCTCAGGGGAGGCTATCAACGCTCTAATGCAGCGGTCCCAGCTCGCACGTTCACCCCTGCAATTCCTGATTCCAATTGGAACATCTTTGCGACCGGGCTCGGATTGAGGTGCAATCGGGGATCACACTTCCTGGGGTTCATCAGTTGCGGGGATCCTAACCCTGACTCAGGCTACCTGGAAGCCATTGTTTTGGATCTTGCGTTTCAATGGGCTCTCTGGGAGACCCGCACAATCGCTGGAAATGAAATTAGTCCCACCATCAATGGTAAGTATAAAACGACAGACTGGTATATCGGATCGTTCAGTATCGGTCTGATCTTTTAAGGGACATAGCAACATTCTGCACCCCACCAGTATGTAAAGTGGGTTAGCGTTGACTAAGGCCACTTTTATTCATAGAGCACTCGGTGTGAATCTATCTGTATCGTTGTGGAATGCCTTTGCAATTGTCTAAGCTCATGAGGAGAATCGAAACCAAACTCATTTGGAAATGGGAAATGACGGATACCACATGAACGTCAAGGAAGTTGGACCAAGAAAAATGACATTTTCCCAATCAGACATGTTAATACTTGTTGATAAAAACGATGAAGTCATCGGCTTTCAGGAGAAAGAGGCCTGTCATGATGGCGACGGCCTATTGCACCGTACCTTTTCCGTGTTTCTTTTTGACCAAACTTGAAGGCTTCTTTTGCAAAAACGCAGCGCCCACAAGCGCCTTTGGGGGGATTTCTGGTCAAACAGCTGCTGTAGCCATCCGCGCCCGCATGAGAACACCCGCGACGCCGCCCAAAAACGCGTGCGTGAGGAATTAGGCGTCGATTCCTGCCTGCACTTTCTCTTCAAGTTCGAATATCGCGCCCGCTACGATGGACGTGGTTCAGAGCACGAGCTTTGTTATGTGTACGCCGGTCTCTTAGCCGGAGAGCCGAAGATAAATGAGTTCGAGGTGGATGCCTGGCGGATGATCTGCGCACAGTCGCTCGACCGAGAGCTCGTTGAAAAGCCAGGTGCCTTTACACCATGGCTCAAGTCGGAATGGCCGCGCCTGCGAGGTAGTTACTGGAGCG
>DOFS01000401.1 GCA_003523945.1 Nitrospiraceae bacterium
AGACTCTGACTGTCCAATCTTTTTCCCTCCGACCCGATGGCTGGGCTTCCACGATCTCTTGGAAGACACATTAATGACATTCAATCCGGAATTCATCTACCATAAAAGAATAAGTCATTCATGACCTTGAAAATGAGGGTATCCATCAGGGGCTTCTTAAGAATTATCCCCAACCATAAGGGAAATGATATTCGCAAGGGATTTGTCGGTTGACTCCATCAATGAAAAATCAAGCGGGCACCGGAAGGCCATTTTTTATTTAACCATGGAGGAGGAAGACCATGCCTGAAGAAAAATCCATTATAGTGAAAACCAAGGAATCATTGGTTGAGGCCATTCAAGGTACCGGTGATGTGACGAAAGCACTTCTTGACCTGGTCAGCGGCACGCTCGTGGCAGCATTAAAGGGAACCAAGTCGGTAGGGTCGGAAGCTGCAAGTCTGGTCAAAGATACGATTGTGGGATCGGTCAGAGGCATTGCCGAGGTGGGGGAGGAAGTCAGTTCGGCAGCCAAAGGAATCATCATCGGGGTCGTCACGGGCACAAAAGAAGTCGCGGAAAATACTCTTGAGACCATAGGGAAAAGTGTCAGCACCCTGATCCACACGACTTCTGAAGTTGGTGGAGATCTCGCCACGACTGCCAAAGGGGCCATGGAAGGGACGATCGTCGCTGCGAAGGAATTAGGGGTGAGCGTCACGGACGCCATTACCCATGCCAGCACCTCGATCATCAAGGGCACCAAAGAAGTGGGGAGTGAATTGGCCACAACCGCTAAGGAAACTGTTATCGGTGCAGCGCAAGCCGCCAAAGAAGTTGGGGAAAAGGCCATGGAGACGATCAGTCATACCGCAGGGGCCGTCGTGAAGGCCACGGCTGAAGTTGGTGGCGATGTCGGATCGACGGTCAAAGGGAGCATGATCGGGGCACTTGAAGGGGCAAAAAAGGTTGGCGAACAAGCGATGGACACAATCAGTGGAACAGCAAGCTCCATGATTAAAGCCACGTCACAAGTTGGAGGTGATCTCGCTTCCACTGCAAAAAACGCTGTAGAGGGAGCCATTGAAGGGGCCAAAGGAATTGGCGTGGATACGGCAGAAGCTGCTTCAACCGCTGCGACAAGCGCCATTAAGGCGGCCGGAAACATCAGCGCGAGCGCTGGAAAACAAGTTCGGGATGCAGTGACAGGAACGATTGGAGGAGTGAAGGTCGTCATCAAAGAACCCTTCAAATAGAAGGGGGTCCAACCTGGTGAGGGAGTCATTGAGGGGATAGAAAGTACTATCTCGTGTATCTTGTCCAGGCTTCATGTTTTTGAATTTTTTGTCCCCTTCATGACGACCCCCCTTTCTCCATCGCTTGGGAATAAACACCCATTCAGACTAGGGAGTCACCGAGAGAAAGATCGTGCTTCGTCCCCGTTGGAGGAGCAGTAAAATTCTATCCTCGGATCCAAGTTTGCCTGTTAAGCGTTGAAAGTCATCCGCGTTCCTGACGGCCTCACGGTTGATCTCGAGAATAATGTCACCTTCCCGTATGCCAGCCCGAGTAGCGGCACTTCCCGGATCAACTTTTGTTACTTTCACACCCCTTTCCCCGGAAGACATGGATTCCACGGTGATCCCCGCTAAAGCATGATTTCCTCTCAATTCCCCTGTCGAAGCGAGTGCCCTGAGATCTTCGGGCATTTCCGAAAGGGTCACTTCAAATTCACGCGGGTTTCCATCCCGGAGGACCTGTAATTTTACAGAGGCATTAGGCACACTTTCCGCTACCAACGATCGGAGATGCCGAGTGTCTTCCACTGGCTGCGAATCATACTCCCGAATGATATCTCCACGTTGGAGACCTGCTTTTTTCGCAGGGCTGTCTTCCATCACTTCGCTGACCAGGGCGCCTTCCGTATCGGGGGTGTCAAATTGGGCCTGAAGGTCAGGAGTGAGGTCTTGAATTGAGACCCCAAGCCATCCTCGGACCACTTTCCCATGTTGAATAAGATTGGACTGTATTGATTGGGCCATGTTGCTGGGAATGGCAAACCCAATGCCCATATATCCACCTGACCGGCTAAAGATGGCCGTATTAATTCCAATCAGTTCCCCCTTGAGATTTACCAAGGCCCCGCCAGAGTTGCCGGGATTGATGGCCGCATCGGTTTGAATGAAGTCTTCATAATCGACAATCCCCACATTGGCCCGCCCCACCGCACTGACTATCCCCATAGTCACGGTTTGGCTCAGCCCAAATGGGTTGCCAATAGCCATCACGATTTCTCCCACCTGCAGGTCCTTCGAATTGCCCCACGATAAGACCGGAAGATCCTCGGCATCGATTTTGAGCAAGGCAAGATCGGTTTTAGGATCAGTCCCGATCACCTCAGCCGTGAAAGTACGTTTATCGGATAACAGCACTTGAATGTTATCACCATTTTCAACCACATGATTATTGGTGATGATATATCCATCATCGCTCACAATGACTCCGGAGCCTCCTGCTTCTTGACGAGGGGAGGGCGATTGTTCGAACCGCCGCTCAAATTCCTCGCCAAAAAATCGACGAAAGAAGGGATCGTCAAAAAATGGCGATTGGAATGAATCCTGGTTTTTTCTTGGGCCCGTTGTGGAAATGTTGACCACAGCCGGACGGGCTTTCTTCGCCACCTGAATGAGAGTGGTACTCTGAGCCTGGATATCTTGATCCCCGAGGGGGAATGTGCCAGCCAGCAGAGGTCGTGATGAAATTTTCGAAGAAAGTGGAGTTGTCGTTTCCGATGATTGTCCTTCTCCTGGAGTGAAAGTGAAGTTTCCAGCGATTCCCAGTCCCAAACATATTCCAGCGATAAGCAGAGCTACCCCCATGAAGGTGAAGATGACCCCAGGTCGTCCATTCCATCCTTTAAGTAGTTGAGTTTTCCTCATCGGTGGACCTCCAATAAGACCTTTTCATGTATGAAGAGAACTCTCATATCAGAATTCTGATTTATGCCAAGGACATGCAATCACTAACCCATGTCCTGTTCGAAAGATTGTGTGTCTGTCTTATAAGGTTCATTCAATAAGTCCTATGAACCATTTCACAATTAGGGCATCGATAAATATGATCGCGACAATACAACCAATGATAAGCAATTCAAACATCGGGCACCTCCCCTCACTTTCCGCAAAGGTGTACCAGTCATTGCATGCTATTTGTTGCTTTCCTGAAACGGAGAAACCCTCCTTTATGTTCCCCAAATAAGACCAAAAATTCCCGTGGTCAAGGGGCCAATATCATAAAAATTCCGTTCCACGGAAACGTTCGAAATTCTATATCCGGAAATAATGGAATTGACGTAGGAGCCCATTGGGAGGTTCATGATTTTAGACCGATGTGGGGCCTGGACAGATGCCTTGGGCAACATTGACTTTGCCCTATTCAAAATTATTTCTAATTATCATTGATGATCCATTGATATTTTTCTCCTTAACTCAGGCTTTTGATGAATTGTATTCGGGAATTGGACCTTGAGCTTTGGGAGTCTACAAGCCGCAGGTCGGTGCCTTGGTGAAACAAATAGTTATGACCGAACTGCCAACGAATATGCCCTCTATGCCTCCTCTAGGTTTTGGAATTAGGAGAATGAGAGAGGTCGCTATTCGTCAAGGGCATTAAAATATTTTGAAGTGGGTTAGATGTGTTTAGGTGGGTATTCATGAAAAATCTCATACAGGACTTCGAAAAATTCCACAAAGAAATTTTCGAACATAAACCGGTGTTATTCAAAGGACTTGCAGATAGCCAAAGATCACAAGCCCTCTTTATTACCTGTTCCGATTCACGAATTGACCCGAATTTTCTCACTCAAACCGAACCTGGCTATATGTTTATTCTGCGAAATGCGGGCAATCTCGTTCCAGCATATGGAGCAGGTGGGACAACGGCTACCATCGAATTTGGTGGAGAGTTTTTTACGGCAACTATTTAAGAAAACGTGTTGGTTCAGCTTAAGCATCTGCGGACTCACCCTGCGGTAGCGAAACGATTGCGGCGCGGGGATCTCACACTCCATGGGTGGGGCTTTTCCATTGCCACGGGAGAGGTGTGGGTGTATGACTCCCAAAAAGGAACGTTTATTTTTTCGATAGAATTGGTATAGGAAAGAAAGGTTGGAAGGTGCTTTTACCCGAATTTTTCAGCTAATCCAGAAATTATGAAAAAATTTTTCATGATGGGATGGGAAGATTTCCGACATGATTTCTTAGCGTCAATTGTGGTTTTTCTCGTGGCGCTGCCGTTATGCATGGGAATTGCCATTGCTTCAGGAGCCCCGCCTGCGGCTGGACTTC
>DOFS01000044.1:0-520 GCA_003523945.1 Nitrospiraceae bacterium
CGAATTATGAGAAGATGAAATCCGACATAGAGGCGGCCGGCAATGCATGGGAGGCGGTGGCTGCGGTTGATTTCATTTATGTAGGGGGAGAGGATGACTCTTGCACGGCGTCTAACCAGAATGTGGTTTTTGATGTGCGCCCGGTTAACGTGAATGGCCAATACCTGGCCCGAGCCTTTTTCCCCAATGAACCACGCTCCTCACGAAATGTCTTGGTGGATAATAGTTCATTTCAATTGGATCCAAATGGCAAGCTATCGTTACAAGGAATATTGCGGCATGAATTAGGACATACGCTTGGGTTCCGGCATGAACATACCCGCCCGGATTCGGGTGCGTGTTTCGAAGATAATAATTGGCGGCCGTTAACCAGTTACGATGCCTTCTCGGTCATGCATTATCCGCAATGTAACGGCAAAGGGGATTGGGCGTTGACCCTGACCAACATCGATAATAATGGGGCAGCGTGTTTGTATGGCCCTGCGCAGGGATTCACCATTGATGCCTCGATTTGTCAGGG
>DOFS01000044.1:643-2798 GCA_003523945.1 Nitrospiraceae bacterium
CCCGACGAACCGTCGGGGCCCATAGCCTGCGGACCCAAAACGGAAACTGTTGTCGGACAAAGTGTGGCCAAGAATGCAGAGCAAATCTATGGTCCCTTTGGGGTGGTTCCGGGAACATTAGTGGAAGTGGTTATGCATGGAGAGGCAAATCCTGGTGATCCAGATCTCTATGTTCGGTTCAATCAGGATCCGACCACGACTGCCTATGATTGCCGTCCCTATCTGTCGGGTGCGGAAGAAAAGTGTGTCCTGGATGTGCCAACCAATGGGACTGCGGTCCATGTTAAAGTGCGGGGATATTCAGCCGCGCATTTCAATCTTACCGTGACTCATACGCCAGCACATTAATTGCTTACTCATTTGATACCAGGGCAGAGAGGCTTTTGTCTCCCTGCCCTGATCCTGTTGAAAATCTAGATGAATACAGGCTTCTGGGAAATTGATGAAGAAATGAACTGTGTTAGGAGTGAGACTGAGCACAGCGAAAACCGATGTTCGCAGAACGTTCTTCTGGAAAAGCCCCTCCTCGAGTCGCTGCACGCAACATGACTGGCCGGCTTTTCCATGATCCGCCGCGGACAACCTTATAGCGCCCCATTTTGGGACCAGGCGGATTTTTTTCTGGCATGATAGGGTAATAATCTGTTCCCAGCCAATCATTAACCCATTCCGCGATATTGCCAGCCAAATGCAATACTTTATAAATGCTTTGGCCATCCTCAAAGCTATCGACCGTTGCAACCAGAGGAATTTCATGGACGTGATATTGCCCGAATACGGCTAAGTCCGGTGTCGGGTCCATCTCACCCCAAGGAAAGATGCGGGCAGATTCCCCTCTTGCGGCTTTCTCCCATTCAGCTTCCGACGGCAGTCTCTTGTTATGATGTTCGCAAAATGCATTGGCCTCCTCCCAAGTGATGTAGAGGGCCGGCCATGAAGCGAGTGCCTGATCCGGGATGAAATGCACACTTATGAGATGCCAAATGAGTCCTCGTAATTCCTGAGAGACCGGCCTGTTGGTTGTGAGAAGAAATGCCAAGTATTCACCTAAGTTGACTTCATAGCGATCCATGGAAAATCCATCTACCCAAATGTGACGTTGAGGAAATTCTGTGTCGTCATAATGCATTTCAAGACTATGCCTAATATCGTCTCGACGATTGGTTCCCATCAAAAACATTCCTTCTGGTATGACAACTTGTGGGGAGGATTTGGCCAATTTGGCGATATGCGCAATATGCTCATCAACTTCGTCGGGAGCTGGGTGAGTCTCTCCAATTGCTAAACAGGACAGTCCAAAGAGAAGCCCTAGGCCAAGGAAGGCAGTCAAAAAACGATAATGGGAGAGTCGAACTGCTGTGACCGGCAGGAAGAATATGTGGAGCATGTTTCTTGGCGTTTCTGAGACCTGAATGGTAGTCAGTCTACGTGAAGGGCACTTTGGGAGCAAGCCGACTTTAGCTGGGGATGCAATATGATGCTAAAGTTTGGAGGATGATAAGATTCAGAATTCCCCTGTTAGCAGGGTTAGGGCAATCAGAGATCCGGGCAATGACCACAGCTCATCCTCGTAGAGGGAAGCAATGTAGTGAACTGCAGGCGTGAGATACGAGCATGACAGAAATTGCGATGGGAGAGGCCAAGGCATCAGTCGTATAGGAATCAATACCCCAGGCATTTTGATGGCTTGGCAATATGGCGAAAGTCGTCCGCACGTCGGCATCAAGGCTCGCGATAATCCCGTAAATCAAGTATTTATAAACGAACATTATTGTTAATTGGGTTGTTAATAGTCCGCTTACATGTTCCTGCATGACCTTTATTAAATCCTGATGATGAGGTCATTGTATTTGGGCTGTATTATGGCGATCACCTGAGTACATTTCAGGCATCAGCCATTGCGCCCCGGTTGATTTTTTAAAGTCAGGAGTGAGAGTTGCAGATTTTATGAGGAGTAAAAGAAGCGTTGACTGATCGAATCATAGCCTTAGTCGTCAATAATCTCGGCAATCCATCAGGCAAAGTTTGAACTGGGTAAGACGTGGAGAGTCTTGTGGTCTTCGCTAAATAGTAAAACTTGCTGATTTTTACGGACGAGATCCTATCGAGGATGCCTGTTGGAGGGGGGAAAATAAGGTGACCATTGTTGTATTTG
>DOFS01000467.1 GCA_003523945.1 Nitrospiraceae bacterium
GTCATTGGCTTGTCCAAAAAATACTGGAAGTTCAGCCGTTTGGCCATCTCATGGTCGTGCTCACCAACCTGCTGCCCTTCTTGTTTATGTGCCTGGTGTTCACCTTTATTTATAAGTTTCTGCCCTATACCAAGGTCCAATTGAGCTCAGCACTCGTCGGAGGGGTGACAGCAGGACTGCTCTGGCAAGTAGCAGGAATGGCCTTTGCGTCCTTTGTGGTGGGAACCGGACGGTATAGCGCAATTTATTCAGGGTTCGCCGTGCTCATTCTCTTTCTCATCTGGCTCTACGTCGGGTGGCTCATTGTGTTGGCAGGAGCCCAAGTCGCCTACTACCATCAACACCCGTCCGCGTATTTGCTGCACCTGAGTCGAAAGAACCAGACCCCACTCTTTCGAGAATACCTCACACTGTCATTGCTCACCCATATTACCCGCCGGTTTTTATCGGGTAAGCCGCCTCTCAAGGCCGAGCAGTTGGCACGCGCGCAAGGTGTCCCTCTTACGTTGGTGGAATCGCTCATTGATGATCTGGTGAAAGGGCAAATGGTGGTGAAAGGCGATAAACCCAAGGGGCTGGTATTGGCGCAGGCACCAGAAAACATTCCGGTTGCCGAGGTATTACGAGTGGTGCAGCATCAACCCCATGGTGGGCCCCAGGCATTTACAGTGGGTGCCGATACCATCAGTCGGGTGCTTATACGCCGGGATGCGGCCGTGGAGGCTGCTTTAGAAGGCATGACATTGCGGGATTTACTCCGACGTCAACCTGAAGCCGTTGAAGAAGAGACCGGAAACGACCATTCCCAGGGCCAAGATCCCGGTGGGGCCTTTCACCCTGAGTCGAAGGGTGAGGCTCCCGGCACTTCGGGCTTTCCCCAGGTAACCACGCCAGCCGAGCCTCCTGTCATAGGAAAGGGCCCGGCAAGGTAATCAGCCTATGCGAATAAGGGTAAGATGACGAACATGTGGATTGTCCCAGGTGCCCCGTTGATGGAGGGGCGAGGCTGGCGGATTTGGTGTTCGCAAAAAGGTGAGGGCAGTTTTTCTCCGCCACACGTCGAGGTGCGGCACAAGAATGCGACGGTCTCCTCAGAAAGTACATGGAAACTCCTCCCTCAACTTCCGGGACTGAAGCGGCGAATGGGCGTGATGGTTCTCACGCTCAACATTCCAGGTCCGCCGGAAGGGGCTCTCTATTCTGTCACTCTGTCAAAGAATCAAGAGAGCCAGGCCTTTCAGTGGTGGACGATGCCCTATCACGTCACCGCTCAACCGGTGACCTTTCTCTTTGCCTCCTGCTTTTGGCAAAACAATGACCGCGAGGGATATTACCGGTCCGGTCTTCAGGAGTTGGGGCAGTTAGCTCATCCACACTTTAAATTTTTACTGGGGGATCAGGTCTATGGAGATTGGCCGAATGCCTGGGATTTAGGGGATGAGGGCATCGAACTCTATGCCAAGCGGTATGCCCAATATTGGGGAGATGAGGCCTATCGGGAAGCCTTGCAAACCTGTCCGAATTTTTTTACCTGTGACGATCATGAATACTGGAACGATTACCCTGAAAAACAAATACAACTGCCTCAGACCTGGGCGTCGGGGAATCGCCAAACCTATGGGGGGGGCGCGGAGGAACTCTATTACCAGTATCAACGATGCCTGAACCCCGATGAAGCTCGTTGGTACCAGTTTAAGATCGATCCGGTCTCGTTTTTTATTACCGACACCCGGTCAGAGCGGGAACCCTGCAATGACAAGGGCACTTGTCATTTCATGTCGCCTGAACAATGGATCGCCTTGGAAGCTTGGCAACAGGGATTAAAAGGACCCGGAGTGTTGGCGTTGGGCCAACCGCTCTTTCAGAAAGACGGGGATTTCCGCGATCATTCCTTATCCAATTTTACACAGGATTATGCCCGTCTCTGGCGGGTGATCGAGCGGTCTTTAGCCGGACAGAATTCTGAACATCGGCCACATGACATCCTGATTCTCTCGGGAGATATTCATACGGGACGGTATGCGGAAGCCCATGGGCCATTTTCTGATGCGCCCCATGGAGTGCCCGAATTCATCGCTTCGCCTGCTGCCATGATCAATCCAGGCAATACCAGGCCCGAAGCTCCACCGGAAAAGATTAGAGTTCTTCCCAATGCTGAAGGAAAGGAATCGGTGTGGCGGATTGATCCCCGTTCCAATATCGACATCATGACCATTCAAAATAATGTAGGCCTCGTGCGCATGGTTCCCGGGAGCCGGGCTGGAGGATCGCCACGAGTACGATTCGAGTTGGAATTATGGAGTCTGCCGGCTAAAGTTATTGACATTGATTGGGATGAAACAGCTCCACCTCAAGGTCTTGGAGGTCCTTTAACCCGCCTGTGGAACAAGGAATTGTTGCTCCGGTAATGGCCCATTCAAACAGATCTGCGTGGGGTCCCCGGACCCTATCTTTCGTGTTTGCCCTAAGTCTCCATTAGAAAGGATTCATTATGCGTCATTCTCAAACTTCCAACAGAAATCCTGCCATTAAAGACTGCACCGGCAAATATGGGAAACGCACCAACTTGCAGTTTTTTGATGAGGCTTTTTCCTCTCTGCAGAAACAGGGTATCGGCAATCGTGGCATGATGACTGTGGGGTTAATCGGCAGCCGTGATGTTCCCGGGTATACCTTACGAACGGCCCAATCCATGTTGCGGTGGGATCTGCGCCCCAGTTTCTGGTCGCATGTTTTTGTGGTGGCGGAACCCGTGACCTCTCGCACGTCGTTGAGGTCCCTGCCGATCCTGGAAGTCCCGTTGCATCCGCGAAATGGGATTTTTCCCAGGCCGGAATGTAATGGCATCAATGAAGGCACCTTAGGCTTGTATGAGAATAAAGATATTGATGCCAATGTGGGTTTGGTGGCGGTGAGCATGTCGGACGAGGAGGCCAAAAAACTCAAAAAACGGGCCATGAATTGGAATCAGGATCGTGTCCGCTACAATTTTTGGGAGATGTTGGGAG
>DOFS01000588.1 GCA_003523945.1 Nitrospiraceae bacterium
GCTCCTTGGTATCAATGGAGGTGGGAAAGATCAAGGCTGAGGGGGACGGTGAAGTGCAGGAGATGATTGATATGGCGGACTTTGCCGTGGGGCAATCCCGTATGTTGTATGGCATGACGATGCCCTCTGAGCGCGACAAGCATCGTATGTTTGAACAGTGGCATCCGCTGGGAGTGGTCGGCGTGATTACCGCCTTTAATTTTCCCGTCGCGGTGTGGGCGTGGAATGCGTTCCTTGCCACCATTGCCGGTGATTCGGTGATCTGGAAGCCTTCTCCGAAGGCGCCTCTCTGTGCCCTGGCCGTCCAACATATCTGTAATCAGGTCATGAAAGAACAGAGTGTTCCTGGAATTTTTTCCGTGTTCATTACCGATCAGGTAGAATTGGCTAAGACCATGGTCGCCGATGAGCGGGTGCCGCTCATTTCGTTTACCGGTTCTGTCCCAGTGGGGCGGAAGGTTGCCAAAGTTGTTGGGCAGCGATTAGGGCGGAGCTTGTTGGAACTCAGCGGAAACAATGCGGTGATTGTGGACGAGACGGCAGATTTGGGTCTGGCCATTCCGGCCATTGTGTTCGGGGCTGTGGGCACTGCCGGCCAGCGCTGCACGACGACCAGACGGGTGTTGGTGCAGGAGACTCGCTACGAAGAAGTCGTGCAACGTCTGCTCCATGCCTATCGGCAGGTGAAGATTGGAAATCCTTTAGATGCAGGGGTGTTGATGGGGCCGCTGATCGACGAACGGGCTTTGGAAGAGTATCGCATGACCCTTGAGGAAGTGGTTCAGGATGGCGGAGAGATCCTCTATGGCGGAAGAGTCCTTGAAGGCCCTGGGTTTTTTGTGGAGCCGACCATTGTGCGTGCGGAGAATCGATGGAAAGTCGTGCAGCGGGAAACCTTTGCGCCGATCGTCTATGTAATGCCATTCTCCACGCTGGATGAAGCTATTCTGCTTCAGAATCAGGTACCGCAGGGATTATCCTCTGCTCTCTTTACCTTACACGTTCGGCATGCCGAACAATTTTTATCCGGACAAGGGAGCGACTGTGGAATTGCGAATGTGAATGTCGGTACGTCCGGCGCCGAGATTGGTGGTGCGTTTGGAGGGGAGAAGGACACGGGCGGGGGGCGAGAGGCCGGCTCCGATGCGTGGAAGGCGTATGTGCGTCGGCAAACCAATACGATTAATTGGGGAACTGAATTGCCCCTGGCGCAAGGCATCGCATTTTCCAGGGACTAATCGGGAGGAAAAGTTATGAAGCCGGGGGTCGAACTCGAACAGGTCATCACTCGCTATATACACGACTATGTTGCCAGAAATCATGCAGCTGCCATGGTGAATCAGGCTTTGGAGGAGATTGGCATTGGTTTGTTTCCGGTGGTCGATCATATTACGATACGTACAGGGTCAATTGATCCACGCGCTGAGGAATTTCTGTTGTTGGGATATGCCTATGCTGAAACGCTGGAGTATGACGATTGGTGGGCCAAAGTCTATCGGGCTCCTGGGTGTCCCGCGTTATTTGTGGATCAGGCGTATGATGGTGAACGAGGGAAAACAAGTATTATTCCTCCTTGGGTGAAGCAATTTGGGGATCGAACATTACACCATATTGCGGTGCGGGTGGCGGATATTGAAGCTAGCATTCAACGGCTGACTGCCAAAGGGGTTATGTTTGCCGGACAGATTGTGGGCGAACGGGGAGGAGATTTACGGCAGATTTTTACGGTTCCCGAGCAGGTCAATGGGGATGCGTTCTCCGTCCTCGAACTTGCCGAGCGGCATAGGGGTTTCCAGGGATTTTCCCCACCACACGCAAATAGTCTGATGCAATCGACGGTGACCCGGTAAGATATATTTGGAGAAAATCGGAATGATCGGGCTGGCTATGCGTCGGCCGCCTCGAGAACAAGTTTTGCATTTTTGGCTATAGCGCCTGGGTCTTTAGCCACGATCGCTGCAGCAAGCCCAACCGTGGCGGTGGCGACTTTGATGACTTCACCGACCTTTTCCAGTTTTTTGATTGCCCGCTTGGCTTTGCCCACCGAACTCTTAATGCTTTGGACATTGATCTCTGATTCTTCCAAAGCCAACCCCACGGCTTTCGTGGTCATGTCCGAGGAGGAGTTCAACAGCGACCATTCCTCGTCCTCTAAATCACGCCGTTGTGTCGGGGTCAGATCATTCCAATTGGCAAACCGGTAATTGCCTAGGTTGATCCCGAGATCACGGAATTGTTTGGATAACTCAAAGGCGTCTTCAGCGCTCAGGGGCATTACGGTCCTCACTTACAGGTTTTTAATGGTTTTCAGCAATGTTCGAAGGTCTTTAACCGAGTTTCCAACCTGTTGTAACACCTCTTTCTTGGTCAAATTTTGACGTTCTTCGAAAAGCCGTTGGTGTCCGTCAGAAATTTTGTCCAGGACCTTCCCGTAAATTTTGACAGCTTCAGACCGTTCATCCACCTGGGACATTCTAAATTCTTTCCACTCAGCTAATGCGGCTTTTCCTGCGGGATCTTGGGATTCCATGGTCAGAGTCATGTAATAATTTTGGATGGCGGCTTCTTCAGTTTGGAGATCTCCACCAAATCCGTCTGACACAATGCGGTGTAAGGATTCGAGAATTTGTTGAATCGGTGGATTGGCTTGTTCGATAAGATTCTGAAGTTGATCTTGTCGCCATCGTTTCACCGCCACAGTGGTCACGATGCCGGCTATTTTTTTGTAGGCCTCTGCCTCTTGTGGATTGGTGGCAGGCTGAGACTGTAGGGCTGCGGAGAGTTGCGTCAGTTCTTCGGTATTATCGACAACTTCATCAGCCGCCAGATGTCCTAGGGATTTCATATATGTCTCAATAATAGATTGGCGGAGGAGTAAAGCTGTTTTTTGTGTGGCACGGTCCTGCGCCATTACATCCAAATTGGCATGACGACTTTGGGGTTGATAGCGTTTTTGCCGGTTGGGAAATTCCA
>DOFS01000586.1:0-352 GCA_003523945.1 Nitrospiraceae bacterium
CCTCCCAAAGCAACTCCATGACTGCAAGCTTTTCCTGGAGGGTCATCTCTTTCAGAGGTAGGTTAATTGGCATAGGAAGAGTATACCTCAGTGCATAAGGTAAGGAAATCCTCTATATGGCAAAGCGCGGATTATGAGGTAATTGACTAACGCCCCGGGCGGAGGCGATGACGCCTGCCAAATTATTTAGCAAACCTTCCATGCTCTGCCTATCCTGACCCTGAGTCACGCCTTGCCAATCTTCGATAGCTTTCTTGTCACAATCGTAGCTCTCACGCACATTCACCCGCGGGAGTGAGATCTCGTAGCTGTCAGCAGTTAAAAGGTCATTATTGAATCAACTGGTGGAGGA
>DOFS01000586.1:499-3681 GCA_003523945.1 Nitrospiraceae bacterium
TCATCAAATGCGCGGATTGGGTGATCGACCTGGGACCCGGCGGCGGCGAGTCCGGCGGTCAGATCGTGGGCCAGGGCACGCCGAAGGACATCGCGAACACTCCAGAATCAATGACGGGAAAATATCTCAAGCCTTTGCTCGGTCAAATTGACCACCCTGTTTCAGTTGGCAGGTAAAAAGCGATTACTGAAAAGCTTCCGCATCTAAATTCTGTTCAGCCGACAGCTTCTCACGGTTCGCTCTTCACCAAACCTCAATAAAGCTGATGAAAATCAACAATGGAACCAACGGGATCCAAACTACCGAGCTAATGACAATCGCCTGAGCCCCAATTCGAAATGTTTTTTGGACATGACGAGTGGATCGAAAAGCATCAACTCCGCCCAAAATCCAAATCGGCATTGCCATGACGGTGAAACCAGGCAAAGGACGGCCAGAGGCTGCGAATGAATTGCGTCATGAAATGAAGGGGGAATTCAAACCATCAGTATCCCCCAACCCGGCGGGGGCAAATCGGGCGGCCCTATCGTGGCCCGGGACACACCGGAAGATAGCGCCAAAAACCCCAATCCATCACCGGGAAAAATCTGAATCCCCCTGTAGTTCCCGCTCCTTTGAAAAGAAGATGCCCTCTAGAATCTTTTTTTGATCAGACCACATTCCTTCACTCCGTTACTCAAAACGAAGGTCCAGGCCCGATATCAGGTGTGGGACATTACTCCCCAACCACCTGGTCCAGGCCCCAATGAGTTTCAAGCCCCCTGAGGTATCGGTAATGGTTGCCCGACAGACGCCATGTCGCTTACCCAGTTTGATGACTCCATTTTGCTGCTTGCGTTTAATACCACCCATCCCCGGTCTTTTGATTTCATCGTACGCTTATCGATTTTGTCCTGCTTCCATATCCCAAACACGTATCGCGGGTTAGCTTGAATCAGACCTACCAGGTCGTCGTATCCGGCACCCGATCTGAAAATAATATCGATGTGAAACTCCATCGCTTTCCTCCCTCAATCCGGCCAGCACATGGTCAGGCATTTCGTTTATGAATGCCGAGCTTATTGCCATCAGGGTCCAGAACAATCGCGGCCCGGCAGCCGGGCATGTCGAACGGCTCAACGGCAAACGGCACCTGGTGACGTTTCAGATGCTCAATCGTCTCATCAAAGTCGTCAACTTCCAAGACCAGGTGGGGACCGTCGCCTGAGGGCTTCAAAAAGGGTTCATTACCGATACCAAGGGTGTGAGGACCGATTTCATACTCCACGTAGAATTGATCGCCGTTCATGAACGAGGTTGTGCTTTTGAGCCCGAGAACCTTCTCATAGAAAGCCCCGGAACGCACCTGATTGGTGGCCGGATAGATGATAAAGGCAAATTCAAGAATTTTCATTGGATTTTCCCACTCTTTTCAAGATTGTGGCGCGCGCATAAAAGCTGTATGTTTTCTGCCTTCAAAGATGTTCCGCCCTTCGAGAACGGAACAATGCGGTCAAAATGCAATTCATCGGTGCCTTTGCAGGTCACGCAACAAACCCCATGGCGTGCCCAAACCTCAAGTTTTACTTTGGTCGGTATAATTCGACTTCGCTCAACTTGGGTTCCGCGCAAATCTTCTGCCAATGTTTCCTCTTCGACTTCAGGTATAGCAACAATCTTAAATTTGAATACCTGCCGAACACCATTATGTACTTTCCACGAATCCACCAGGTGGAAGAATCCATTATCTGACCAGATCCCTACTTTTATCTTTTCATAAACCCGAACAATATCCGGTCCCTTTTTCCCAGTCTTAAACTGTTGAGCAGCTTCATGGAATTTCCCGTTCTCTGTTAAGGAGCCATTGACCCGGTACATTGGTTGATCCACGGATTTTGGGGTTGCAACCCCTAGTGTTTTGGATTCATCGTGCCCTTCATATATGAGAACCGCACCATCTTCTTTGACTTCGTCCTTATAAGGGCTTGGGCCGGACTGACATGAGAATCACAGAGTGCTTTCCCTTCAATCGGAAATTCATTCCTTTTGTAGACTCAAACCTTCCTTATGGCACGTCTCGATATAGGAGATGATATTTCCCCTCATACTCTTCCCATCTTATTCAAAACTGATTCCACGCTTTGGGAATCGGCCGAAGGCTGATCGATTCCCGGTCGGCATTCGGGCGCCCCAGACGCTAACATTTGCCCCTTAAACCACGAAGTGAGCGCTGGCTTCTTGCATCTGCCACCTGGCTTTCTCACCACCTTTGGATGTGATCGGGCGGGTGCCGTTTTGGATCAGCACAACCTCAAAACCTTCCCGGCGTGCGTCCAGCACCGTCGCCAGGACGCATACGTCCTCAGCCAGCCCGCAAATCAACAGCCGCCAGATGCCGTCTTTGCGAAGTTTTTGGGCCAGGCCGGTCTGGTCGAATGCGGAATTCTGATCCTGATCAAACCGGACACCTTTCGTCACGATGATGGTTGAGTCGGGCAACGCGAGATCCGGATGGAATCGGGCACCATCGCTGTCCTGGATGCAGTGAGGCGGCCATGGGCCGCCCTGTTCCTTGAAACTCATGTGGCCGAGCGGGTGCCAATCCCGTGAGGCATAGACCGGGACACCCTTGGCCATTGCGGCTGCAATCCACCGGTTGATGACGGGAACGATCCTATTACCGTCCTCAACGGCAAGCGCCCCGCCGGGGCAAAAGTCATTTTGCACATCGACGATGAGTAGGGCATCGCCGGACTTTAGGGAATTGCTGATTTCTGTCATCTGGTATAGCTGTCGGATTAGGTGGAACCTTTTCGGTTATCGGTAAGGTCTTTGATGATTTGCTGCTGAAGGTGGGCCAGCGTGCTACTCACTTCGACCGGATAAGGGGAATCGGCAGGGGTAATCGCCCGTACTCGTTCGGGCAAACGGGCAATTTGTTCCTGCGCATATTGTCGTGCTGTGGTGAGATCGACCCTTCGCTCGGGAAGTCGCTTGCCGTTCCGCATCATCGGAACCAGAAGAGGCCGCCCAACCGGAACTTCATCGTCACAGGCGATCACATCACGCACGTCCTGTCCCTCCTCCACAATGCGGAACACCTGCTTGCGACCGGGAAGGATCGGTTTGCCCGTCGATAGTTTGAGCCGGCCCTTTCCGGCATATTCGGAAAGCTTGTAGGCGATATCCAGATCCGGCGCATC
>DOFS01000586.1:3875-4663 GCA_003523945.1 Nitrospiraceae bacterium
ATCTTCATCGAGTCCCCCGCTGGCGAAAATCTCGACGTCCCTGAGGCCCGCATCATCTAGCAAACGGCGTGCCCTTCGAGAAAGATCCAACAAATCACCGGAGTCGAGACGCACGGCCTTAACCTTAAAATCATCACCCAGGGCTCTCGCCAGATCGATCACCTTCTTGACGCCCGCCAACGTATCGTAGGTGTCAACAAGCAACACGGTCTCGGGATATAGTTGAGCAAATGCCCGAAACGCTGTTGCTTCGTTTTCGTGCGACTGAATATAGCTATGCGCCATGGTTCCGGCGACCGGCACACCATACAGTTTGCCCGCGAGGACATTCGAGGTCGCGGCAACCCCTCCGATCCAGAACGCACGAGCCGCCTTGAGCGCGGCGTCGATCCCATGCATCCGGCGTGGGCCGAAATCGATAACAGGCCGTCCTTCCGCCGCGGCCACGACACGCTGCGCCTTGGAGGCCAGCACAGTTTGAACATGAATCTGGTTCATGATGAAGGTTTCCACAATTTGTGCCTGCGGCAACGGTGCCACAATCTCGAGAATCGGTTCGTTGGCGAAAACGGGAGTGCCTTCGGGAACGGCATACACCTCTCCCGTAAAACGAAAATCACGTAGCCAGCTGAGGAACCGGCTGGAAAACTGTCTTAACGAGTCCAGATAGGCCAGATCTTCCTCGCTGAAACGAATCGTTTCCAGATAATCGAGAACGGTATCCACCCCACAAGCCAATAGGAAATTCCGCCGGACCGGTAGACGCCGAACGAAGAGGGTAAAGACGG
>DOFS01000065.1 GCA_003523945.1 Nitrospiraceae bacterium
AAAAAAGCAAGGCTAGCGGCAGCCGGTAAGTTGCGATAGGCTGCATCTTTTGAAAAACACTGCGAGGAATGCATCAGACATGAAAAAATTGATCAATATTGTGGCAGGAGAAAATATTCCGTATATCAAAGAAGCATGTGCCGGCCTGGGGAACCTCACCCTTTTGCCAGGACGGTCCATCACCTCCAACGATTTAAAAGACACGAACGTGTTACTCATTCGGTCCATTACGAAAGTTGATGAGACCTTATTGAAAGGCACTTCTGTCGAATTTGTCGGATCGGCCTCCGCAGGAGTGGACCACATCGATCAAGCCTACCTCAAAGCCCGAAATATCGGCTTTACTTCGGCGGCCGGATCGAATGCCAATTCGGTGGCCGAATACGTCCTGGCGTCCTTATTATTCCTGGGAAAGCAACAGAGATTTTCTCTCAATGGCAAAACCATTGGTATTATCGGCGTCGGGAACATCGGCAAACTGGTGAAGAGCAAAGCAGAAGCGCTTGGGATGCTCCCGGTCCTCCATGATCCTCCCCTGGCAGAATCGGGCGAAATCGAACACAGCTCGTTAGCCGAAGCCCTCAGTTGTGATGTGGTCACTCTCCATACGCCATTAACCACCGACGGCCCCTACCCGACCTATCACATGGTCAATGAGCAGACACTCCAATGGCTCAATCCAGCAGCGATCTTCATCAACGCCGCCCGTGGAGAAGTCGTGGAGACACAGGCGCTGCTGAACGCCATCACAGAAAATCGTGTCGGGCCGACCATCATCGACGTCTGGGAAAACGAACCCGTTATAAACTGGGACCTCTTTCAAGCCGTCACGATCGGCACACCCCATATTGCCGGCCATTCTCTGGATGGCAAAGCCAATGGCACCTTCATGATCTATGCGGCCTTGTGCAAACATCTGGGGATATCCCCCGGATGGAATCCTGTCCAGGTGCTGCCCACACCAACCGTCCCATCTTTAACCATCGACTACCACGAACAATCCGATGAAGAGTTGATTCAGGAAATGGTCGCAACGATCTATGCCCTGGAGGCCGATTATCATCGCATGCAAGAACTACTGGCCATTCCTCAGGAAAAACGGCCTCGTCGTTTTGATGAACTTCGCAAAAATTATCCCGTCCGCCGGGAATTTCACAGGACCACCGTTACGCTTCCCAAAAACCAGGAGAGGCTGCAACAGCTGCTTAAAGGTATAGGCTTTATGGAATTCAGCGAAGAAGGATAAATTAGATAAAGGCAGGTCAATTGCCTTGAACCTATTCGTCCTGGGCTTCGCATCCGGCGAGGCAATCCAAGCTTCTATTCTAAGGAAAGCCCAAAGGGAATGCGCTATAGAGCTGCCGGCAGAAGGATTGAATTCTTACCTTCTATTTAGGTACCGCCCTCTTGTTGGAAGGGAAAAAGAGAAAGATAGACGGTATCCGCGCGCTTCTTAATCCACTGAAATCGGAATAACGTGCGGATTTGACTGGAGTACTGCCCGATATTCGCCTCTTGCCAGAGGCCTTCTGCAAAATAACGCCGATTCTTTCCCTCACTCAGAAATCCTGCGAACTTCTTATCGGTCACAAAGCTCACCGCCCAACTGTTCGTCCAACTCGGATGACAGCGCTGAACATAGTCATCCACCTCAAGAAGCAACGAGGTCATTCCCTCCAGATCAGTCATGAGCGATTCGGAGGCGAGGAGAAACAGCACATCATGCCCTTCAGGAATATCGATAAGACCAATACGGCGCTCCAGAGCCAGACAGGCTTGGTGATCAATGGTATACACATCCGGTTGGCCGGGATCGCCTTTTGAAATTGTGAGGGTATTGGGTGAACCGGGTTTGCATACAAACTTTAAGTCAGACGGGGGACAGTCCCACTGCAATTGCACACCTGCTTGCTCAATATCATCTAACAGGGAAGGAATCCGGGGATTTAAGGCCACCCTATTCTGAATCGATTCGCCCGGCACGAGCGGAACTATTTGTGATCCGAACCTCCCGATCGGAATGTTCTGCTTGATAGGACTCTTGTGCGCATCCAAACGGGTGGCCGAGAGCCAGGTAGAACCATCCGTGGGATTCCAGGGCAAATCTCGAACATCCACGCTGACCGGCTCATCACTGATATTGGTTAAATGAACATGTAGTTCATACAGATGTTTGCCGGGCTTCTTTAAAAACACCTCCATCGCCAACGGCAACCGTGGATCTTCCTCAGGATCATCAGCTGCACTGGCGGTGAGAGGCACGAAAATGCTCAGAGCCCAAAAACCAAAAGTTATGACAAGATAAACAAATCGGTTCAAAATAATTCCTCGCCTAGGTCATCACCCAATCCTCATCTGATCATTAGAGCACCTTTCACAGACACTCTGCGCAAGATAGGGCCTTTTCAGACAAATGGTCAAATCATTAGATTAGAAACCTGGGTGAATTTGCAACACCACTCTTTATTGTGCGCGATCAATTTCCTCGCCGGAGAATGACCAATAGGAGGCCTTTTCCCCTTGATACAACCAAAGGGTGTCACTTCATATTAAAGTGAAATAAGCCGCGTATGTCTTATAGGACGGACACAAACAATCCTGAAACTGTACTGGGGATGCTATCAACCATAATCAATTCGCCATTTTCTTGGGGGAAAAAGCCGAATTCTTTGCTGTGGACGGCAGTCGAGGGTGAGAGGTAAGAAAATGTATGGAGGTTGTCCTTATTGAATTGCAAAATGGAAAGCGAGAACTTGAAAAACCTCCTAAAAATCCCTTAAGAAAAATGATCTCGTCTAGCCAAAACAAT
>DOFS01000376.1 GCA_003523945.1 Nitrospiraceae bacterium
TCCTCATACACATTTTCCTTTCCATAATGAGTTACTGAAAGATTTATGAAGGGTCTCCCTATCATTCGGCCTATTTTTGACCTATCGCCAAGATGGTTCGAAGTAATTCATGAGCAACGGTAGCAATCGGGACGAAACTTCAGACGAACGCTGAAAACTCAGCAGATTCGTGAGTTCTTATTCCAAAGAAACCCCTTGCATACTTTCTCGCAACCATATGAAGTGGTCGAGATTTAACGTCGTATTCGTCAAAGCCAAATTCGATTCCCGCGTTGCGCTACTGTACTGCCGGCCATTTGTCAAGCCGTCTGTAACTGAGTCCTGTGCGCTGACTGTTGTTCAAATGCCATCGGCGTTTGATACTTCTGCACCCAATGGAGATACTCATTGTTATACTTCTTGACCCATTCTTCCAGGGCCTCAATGAATGCCACTGGGCTCTTCGACTCGTGAATCCACACCAGTTCCTCCTTCATCGTCCGCATCAGCCGTTCTGTATGCGCATTGCCCTTCGGATTATTATAGTTGGGGAAGGCTTGCGTAATGCCCAGAACCCGACAGGCCTGCATAAAGGCGACTGCTGGGCTGACATCCATTATCGGCCATCAAGGAGAGGCCTTGGTCCTTGCCCCATCAGGAAATTGCTGCTGCACCGCCGCGTTTAACGCCGCCAGCCAGTGCCAGGTCTTGGTTTGCAGGTCGGCATAATGGCCTACGATCTTTTCGGTGTACCAATCCAGAACAAGCACGACATAGACCCATCCAAAGCCGTCGATGAGCACTTTAGTCATATCGATCTCCCACCAGCGATTCGGTGTCGTGGACTTCGGTTTCCGGCGATGCGACACCCGGCTGGCTTTCAGACGCAGATTGGGCTGCATGAGTAGGTCATCCAGCTTCATCAAGCGATAGATCCGCTTTGGCGTCACCAGCTGCTGCTCCCATAGCGGACATACACCCAGACCCGAGGATCGTAGAGGCAGCGGCAATTCTATCTGTATTCGTCAAAGCCAGGGTCAGGCGATGATGTGCGTGTTCGAGTTGTTGTTGATGAGCATGATTACCTTTCTCGTCATCATTAACCATAGTGGTGCAGGAGTAAACCGCCCTAGTCAGACCGAGAACGATTTATAACTCCGACGACAAGACTTTTTGCAAGATCACCATGTACAATATTCATACTTGGTATAGATATAGATCAAATACTGGCTACATTGTCACGATATTGGGTCGATACTACAGACGAATCAGCTCCACGCCTCGTCATTAGCCGGCGTCTTAAACGCATAGCAGGCTAAGTCATTAGTTGGTGTTTTTGAACGAGTTCGATAAAGGCGTGAGGGGAGTGTTTTTGGGTCTTGTGCTCGGCATCGCTACTGCAGTTGGGCTTGTTTTGTTGCCGCTTGATTGGGCTCGTGGCGCTATCGCGAATTTACTTACCTTAATCGTCGCCATCTACGTCGGTTTCGCTCTGGCAGCTCGCGATAGGGCCACAAATCGCTGCCTGCGCTGCATTTGTACTGTTGGCGGGACTATGGGTAGACTGGTGGTTCTTGGTAGCCGGGCTAATGCTTCATGGTGGATGGGATTACTTGCATCATGGGACACGTGGGGCCGGGGCGGTCCCGGTTTGGTATGTGCCATTTTGCGCTGTTTATGATTTGTTAGTCTTGCTATTTGTCGCGATTTGCTACGCACTTCCAAGTTAACCGACATTGTCCTGTTGGTTCGCCAAGATGATTGAGCGGCACTAGGGCGGTACCTCGGCTTACAGCAGGCCGGAAAACAAGGTCGTTCTTGGGTTCGTGGAAGGACTGAATACTAAGATTCGGATTATCCAGAGACGGGCCTATGGGTTGGGGGATGAGGAATACCTCCGGCAAAAAATTCTTACGTGCATGCTCAATGAGATATGATTTTACCCACATGTTACGTGAAGAGCCAATTAATATTCATCATCAAGATCCAAAATTTGTCGCTCATCTTTCCACCATAATAGAGTTACCACCAATTCAGGTGATATTTTTAAGGAATCTTCTCTCAACGAATAATTATATGATTCAGGATGATTTATCCAAGTATCAGCCGAAATATCAAAAGTCTCTCGGGTCTTCTCAGGGTTTTGTAAAAGAAAAAATGCCCCTGAGTCTTGTCCGGGTTTTCCCAACGGCCAAAGTTCATCAGGAACTTGAGGCCCTCGAATAAACCATCGACGTCTATTTCTGTCATTACATACGATCATTGCTGGGAATGAGCCATGCTCTACGAGGCGGATAGCTGTTGCAGTACGGCTGACTTGAAAAGTCTTTCTAAGAATATCTATAGAGTCAAATGTAATGGGCAAATTTTTTGCCTGAGGAGTAAACATTGATTCTGGCATCAAAAGTTCTGCAGCATAACGATTGGCTCTCTGTTCGGGGTTAGCGTTTTCCCACTCTGTCCGAAATATTTTTTCCTCACATGAAAAAGCAATTTTTCCTCTATCACACATCCAATGTCCTAATTCATGAGCTGACGAAAACCTCTGCCGAGGTAGCTGCGAATTTTTATTGACTGTGATAATAGCGCGGTCACCATAACCCAATATTCTGGCCTCTGAACCTGATATTGTTTCGTAGACTATGGTCGCCCCACAGTGTTGAGCAATAGCCTCTATATGGATTTCCCGCGGTTCAAAGATGCCTAGTTCTTGTAGGACTTTCCAGGGTGGTTTGTACACCAAATCAATGGTCATTTCCCCTCTTTTTCATCGACTAGGCCTTCTTGGTCTAACACTCCTAATTCCAGAAGCTGGTTGAGATATCCTTCAATATCTTCGTTGGTAAGATTTTTAAATTCACGATGTTGTGCAGTTAAAAGAGCGGCTTCCATATCAGGCTCAAGAGAAAACACTCGAACTAAAAGATTGCGTTTTTCTTGAATTGATTTTGGAAGTTTGAAAGAATTTTGATAAAGGCTTTGAATTTGCTGCCGGTATTTCTCTTGTGCAGCATGTAACGCACGCTGCTGATAGGCTTTTACCTTATTTTGAAATAGGTTGCGAATCTGTTGGGCAGCCAGTTGGGGGTTTTCTCCATCCTCCTGGGCCATTGCAAGAATTTCGTCGTCAGAGCTTTGAGCTTCAATTTCAGCGAGTTCTTCAAATAAGGCACGCAACTCTTCGTCGTATTTGCGCGGTCCTTTTGTCATGCCTTTTCCCCCTCAAAGTAAAACTTTTTTGGCAGTTCTATTGATCCGCTTCCGAATGGTTTCGTATTCAGTTTGGGAAAGCCCAAGTATTTCCTTGATGTCAGGCCCCTTCATCTCCTCTAGAAGTCCATTTAGTACTTCCAATGCCATATTGTCCTTAGATAGCGCCTCTGTAACTTTTTCAATTTGTTCTTTGGCCCCCAACGCTCTTTCCGAGTTCGGTGTTTCCGAAGGGACTGAAGCTATGGGGTCAATTTCCCTACCATCAGGGTCGATGGACGTGTTTACCCATTTAACCGAACCTTCATTTCGATCATATTTTTCCGCCCAATGACTAGAAATACTCCTTATGACACCCAACAGGTGTGAAATAAAGGTAACCCTTTCTTTAAACCATTTTCGTTCTCCTTCAAAGGTTCCTAGTATTGCTTCACTTAAAAGGTCTTCATAGGATTTACCGGATGCTTTTCTCCAAACGACTCTTATGCGCAACTTGGAAAAATTTCGAAGTTTAAGTAACTGAGCATCAGAAAGGCTTTCAATAGCTTTCGTTATATCTTCCTGAGAGGCAACAATCTCCTGTACACACGCCTCCTGATCCCGCTTCTTTGTCATTTTTCCCAAAGTTACGTCCCACCTATGGTGGAAAGAGGACTTACATCATTATGCCGTATTTAATTCAGTTCCGGACAAAATTTTCGGCAGCTCTGTCCGAAAACTCGTTTTTCCGGGCATAAATAAATAAGAGAAAATGCAGGGATGAGATATCGTCTTCAACATAAACCCGGTCCTTGCTAGAGGGAGAGATCTAAGGCCCAGAGTAGAATTCATCCAAGCATAAAAATCAACCCATTAGCTTTAGACCAGAAGGAGAGGAAAATGAAGAGAAAAATTTACCATGTAATGCCAACGGTTAATGGAGACTGGAAGGTGAAAGGGCGAGGCTTATCACGTTCTGACAGTATTCATGAGAATAAATCTGATGCTGTACACCGGGCAAGGGATCTAGCCAAATCCCAATCACTAAGCCAACTTGTTATTCACAAAAAAGATGGAACATTTCAAACCGAGTACACGTATGGCTCAGACCCCTTTCCCCCCAAAGGATAAAAGTCGTTATCGAAATGCCGGCCTTTGAAGTCTTTCGAAAAGTTGGGTAGTGTATCCAATGTTGTCATTATGTCAGATCAGGAGATTTTCCACCAATTCCAAGTGGAAGAAGTAAAAGAGCTAAAATCTACAGGAAGTAAACTTTAGATACGAAAAGGAGCTTTTTAATGCATAAAATAAACTTCTTTCCCTTAGGAAATGCAGATTGCTGTCGAATTGACTTGGAATGCGGAAAAAAGATTCTATTCGACTATGCGGATACACGAGATATCGATGATCCAGAGGATCTTAGATGGGATCTCTCAAATGAGCTCCAGAAAGATTTAAAGAAATGTGACCGGAAATATTATGATGTCGTTGCCTTTACCCATTTGGACAAAGACCATTTGAAAGGGTCATCAAAATTCTTTTATTTGGAACATTCAGAAAAATACCAAGAGGAAAATCGCGTACATATTGAGGTGATGTGGGTTCCTGCTGGATTTATAACTGAGCCTAAACCGGAAGATGAGGACGCTTGGATTCTTCAGAGAGAAGCCCGATATCGATTTAAGGAAAAGAAGGGAATTCGTGTGTTTTCAAGACCGGAACGTCTGGCTGAATGGTGTGAAGAAAATGAAATTTCTCTTGCCGAACGTAAATCTTTAATTACCGACGCAGGGAAAATTTCCCCTGAATTTTCAATTGCGCGCGATGAGGTCGAATTTTTCATTCATTCCCCATTTGCTATGCGACAAGATGAAAATACCGTTGAAGATCGAAACGGAGACTCTATTGTGGTCCAAGCCACATTTGCTGTCGGACAGGTCCATACAAAAGCACTTCTCATGGCAGATTCCACCCATGAAGCCCTTTCCGAGATTGTAAGCGTAACTAAAAGGAAAGGAAATGACGCTCGATTAGAATGGGATATTGTGAAGCTGCCTCATCACTGCAGCTATCTTTCCCTGGGTCCCGAAAAAGGAAAAGAGAAGACTGAGCCCGTTGAAAATGTAGCATGGTTATATGAAAATCAAGTCCAACAGGGAGGCATTATAGTCTCTACTAGTAAGCCCATACCGATTAAAGGTTCGAAGGAGGACGAGGACCCTCAACCACCACATCGTCAGGCTTCAAACTACTATAAAGACGTCCTAGACGAAGTTAATGGACAGTTTATTGTCACAATGGAAAATCCTTCAAAAGCTGCTCCAAAACCCTTAGTAATCGAAATCGGAATGGACAAGGCAACAATTAAAAAGCGGGTTACTAATGCAGCTCATGTGGCAATTTCACGCCCGGCTCCGAGGGCCGGTTAGAAGCCATGCAACAGGATTTCTTCGATGTACCAGGCCATTTGGTCTCTCCAAGCCAACTTAATATTCCGAAAGCAAGGGAATTAGGACTCGCTCTAGAGACTGGTAGGGTAGAGTATGCCCAACTTATCGAAACCAAGAAGGCTTTGGAAGACAGAGAGGTTGTTGTTTTTGAGGTTGGGGTAGAAATTCCTCAGCTTATGGTCCATCCGATTCAACCGCGTGAGAGGATTTCTGTCACATTTGAGGTAACGGACGATTACATACCTAAGACTGAAGCTTTGCGTTGTGACTTCCCTCAAGTACCCCACTTAAATCTTCATCTACAAGAATTCCCTCGGTATTTATGTATCTACGCGGACCGGTATGAGGATGTGAAGCGGCGTTGGACCGCTGCACGGTTTGTACAGAGTATTCGAGACTGGTTGGCCTTAACGGCAAAAGGAAAGCTTCATCAAACAGACCAACCATTGGAGCCCCTGTTATTAAATTTTTTTGGAAACATTACAATTCCATGTGACCTAAGCGCACATGAGGAAACACCAGATCTGCTTTATGTTACCAAACCCATGATTTCAATTGCAGATGATAAGCCGTTCCTTATTGCTCACCGGCAAGCCTCTTCTCAAAATGCACTTGATTATTTAGTAAGTGTTCATCGTTCCCCTCCTCACGTCCATGGGGTTATCAATAGTTATCCTACTTCTCTGGAAAAATTGGCTATTATGGTTCAATCTACAGGCTTAGATTTACTACAGGATCTCAGAGACAGGCTTAAGCTATGGCACAAAGAAATACCAAACCTCCAAGATTTGAAAGTTCTAATTTTAATTCTGTTTCCACGGACCAGAATAAAAGGTGGACCTGAAGAAAGAGTTGACCCTTGGACATTCTGGTCAGAGGCTTCATTGCACGTTCTTGGTTCAAAGCTTGGCGTCTGGGAAAAGCGAAGTGAAAAACTTGGACTTCTTATTCCAACAGACTCTACTAGAAAAGGAGCCGATATCTCCGTAGGAGTATTAAATACGGCCTATGAATTGACGGCAGATCTTGCATCCGTCCTTAATGGTCGGCGGACCGATAAAAAAATACATTTGGCAGCCATTGGTCAGGGCGCTTTAGGTTCACAGGTAGTGTTAAATCTGGCTCGGAGTTGTTTTGGTGGAACATGGACCCTTATCGATAATGACATTCTAATGCCCCACAATTTAGCGAGACACGCCCTCTTTAAAGAATTTATTGGGTCTCCAAAAGCTGATGGGGTCGCAATGTTGGCTAATGAAATTGTTTCAGATTTTAAGCCTTTTTCCACCCTTAGAGCGGATGTTCTTTCTCCGGGAAACCTAGAGCCATCACTTAGGGATGCTCTACAGAAGAGTCAGTTAATCTTGGATATGTCCGCCTCCGTTTCGGTGGCCAGGCGGCTGGCCATGGACATTCAAGAAGGGGGCCGGAGAGTTTCCTTATTTTTAGCGCCAACGGGGGAAGATTTAATCCTGCTTGCTGAAGATCGAGCTCGAGAAACTACACTCGATGCGATTGAAATGCAGTATTACCGTGCGGTTCTCGAAGACCAACGTCTTAAGGACCACCTTAACCTAAAGGAAGGCCAACAACGCTATGGCCAATCCTGTCGAGACATAACTTTTACGTTACCCCATAATCTTATAGCCATGCATGCTGCTATAGGTGCTACCGCCCTGCAAAACCTAATAGATCTGCCACAAGCGTCTATAATCATTTGGCGTTCTGACAAGGACCAAAACGTGCAATGCATTAATGTCACACCAAAGCCAGTTGTTCGTCTAAAAAAAGGGGATTGGACAATAGTTACGGATGAGAGTCTCCTTGAAAAATTATACTCCTTTCGCCAAGAAAGGTTACCCAATGAAACTGGGGGAGTGCTACTTGGTGCATTCGATGTTGAACGACGTCATATTTATATCACCAGTTCACTTTTATCGCCCCCAGATAGTTTAGAATTGTCAACTGGATATGTTCGTGGTTGCAAAGGATTAAAGGAAACTCTGACTCAAGTGGGGAAAAGCACAAATGAAATGATTGAGTATATTGGGGAATGGCACTCTCATCCTCCCTCATCCAACACAGCTCCGAGCAATTATGACATCCAACTCTTTCAATGGCTTACACAAACGATGGGCGGAGAAGGGCTACCAGCAGTTATGATAATTGTGGGGGAACATGGGGAATATAGTATTTTTGTAGGAGAAATGTTAGAGGATAAGATTTCTTTTTCAAAGGAAGCGCCTTTTGAATAATTCATGGCTAAATTACTTAAATTTAAGTGATGCTTACGAACGCAAAGCTCGTTTTATCCCAGGAGTCCTAACAGGACTTCCCCTAATCCCAGTGTCTATGGCTTACGAGTGGCCTCTTGAAGCAGGGTTCGAATATATTCTAGCGGGCCTGGGAATGGGGGCTATTATTTCCGTGGGAATCTCACATCTAGCATCAGCATTTGGTAACCGTTTTCAAAAGTTACTGTGGCCAGATTGGCCTCATGACTCACCAACAAATCAATGGTTGCATCCGGATGACCCTACCGTGTCTGCACCTCAAAAGGAAAGGTGGTACAAGGCGATTAAACGTGTTGTAGGCCTCGATATTAAATCTTCAATTAAAAATCAAGATATAATACAAATTAAGGCCATCATT
>DOFS01000102.1:0-3238 GCA_003523945.1 Nitrospiraceae bacterium
GATTTTTCTACTCAAGGCATGCAATTCGTGGAGCGGATGGCATGGATGCCGACCTTTAATATTCAATATGCCGTCGGAGTGGATGGAATCAGCCTCCTTCTGGTTTTACTCACGACTCTGCTCTGCCCCTTTTGCGTACTGTGCTCCTGGAAATCAATTACCACTCGTGTACGCTCCTTTATGGCAATGATTTTGTTGGTCGAAGGGGCCATGATTGTGGTGTTTACCGCTCTGGACCTGTTTTTGTTTTTCATGTTGTGGGAAGTCACGATGATTCCCATGTATTTCATGATTATTCTGTGGGGTGGCCCTCAACGTATAGCGGCCGGCATCAAATTTGTCTTGTACAGTTTGTCAGGAAGCCTGATCTTACTCTTGGCGATACTCGGGTTGTACGTGGAAGGGGGACGGACATTCGATATTTTAGCGTTGGCAGAGAACACCTATTCACCCGACGCCCAGTTTTGGATATTTCTGGCGTTCTTCCTGGCCTTTGCCATTAAATTACCCATGTTGCCGTTTCACACATGGCTGCCGGATGCCCATTCCGAGGCTCCCACTGCCGGAAGCGTCCTTTTGGCAGGAGTACTCTTGAAAATGGGTGGATATGGATTTTTACGATTTTGTCTCCCCATGTTTCCTGAAGCCTCCGTGACCTTTGCCCCGTTTATCTTGTGGTTATCAGTTGCGGCCATTGTGTACGGGGGGTATATGGCCCTGGCCCAGTCTGATCTAAAAAAGTTAGTGGCATATTCGTCTATTTCGCATATGGGATTCGTGACATTGGGAATTTTCGTGTTCAATAACCATGGCATTCAAGGAGCCATCTTGCAGATGGTGAACCATGGGATCACCACAGGAGCTCTCTTTTTGGCTGTCGGGCAATTGTATGATCGGACCCATAGCCGGTCGATTCAAGATTATGGCGGACTACAAAAATCGATGCCTCGGTTCGTAGCCCTTTTTTGTCTGTTTTCAGTGGCATCCTTTGGCCTGCCTGGTACGTGTAATTTTATTGGAGAATTTTTGGTTCTGGTCGGAACATCCTTTGAAAGCTATGTGATGGTGTTGTTGTCCATGGGGGGCATTGTCCTCGCCGCGGCGTATATGCTTTGGATGCTCCAACGCGTGGTATTGGGTCAACCCAAAAATTCCACCATCTCACAATTACCGGATCTGAGTATACGAGAGTTAACCACAGTGATCCCTCTTGCTGTTCTAATTTTGGTGATCGGCTTGTACCCGTCTCCGCTCATGGAAATGATGGATTCCAGCGTCACGAATTTGGTTCGGCATATGGCTCAGTATCAGGTGGGCATGGTCCATCAAATGGCCCTTCGGTAAAGGACGAGAGCGGCAGGCGCGACTAGCGGAATGCCAAATGCTCGAGGAAAAGCCGGGACATTGTGAGGAAGTTATGCCGGGACAGCATGAACCCGGTTGGTGAGCGCGAGACGACCATTAAAATTTTCCCATCTCCAAACCTTCCCCTTCGCCCCTTATTGTTCCCCTCATCTATCCGCAGTCTTCTGCCGGAAATTGGAGTAATGTCAGTGGTGGTTTTTAGGAATGATTGACAAGACATTCTGGCCTCTTTGAACGAAAATTACTGTCTTTTTGCTGGTTTTCTCAAGTGTCCAATCAAAAATGCCGAAAATACACTTCTCTGCTTTTGACTGTGGTGGCATAACCATCTAGGCACCAGGGGAAGAAAAATGGCATTCAGCAGAGTGGATCGAAGCAATCAAAGCCAAAAGATACCCATCAGGCTTGAACCCTCAGACGACCTTAATTGCAGAAAATGTGAGCAGAGGAGAGGCGGAAAACGTGGAGGAGCAGGCACCATGAAACTGGTCAATACTTTATTTGTGGCAGCGGCATGCACGGTTATAGTCGGGTGTGTGAGTCAGCAAGCTCATGAACGTGCTCTTCAAGAATACGAAAAGAGCCAGAAGACCACCACAGCGGAACTTGACCGGTTGCAGCAGGCTGTTGAGGAAAAGCAAACCGAGGTCATGAAGCTTCAAGAAACCAAGACGGCCCTCGAACATACGGTTGAGGTTCAGGACCAAATTAAGGAAGAACAATTAGCAGCCGTTCAACAGGAAGTCGAAGCCCTGTATAGGCAAATCCGGAAACTCGGAAGCACGGAAGGAAACGTTTCTCTGCCCGATCCTCTTTTTGGAGGAGAGCCGGTGGATTTTCATGATTTGGCAGCCGCACTCACAAAGGTCAGGTCGGGTTTAGATGGGCAAATCAGCCAGATGTCACACCTTCGTGCACAGAATGGTTTATTGGAAAATGAGCTTTCGGCTCTGGAGGCCAGGCTCAAAGAAGTGGAGCGTTTAAAACATGAGTTGGAATTAGTCCGAAAAGCCCGGGAAGTTCAGGAAGCGCAACTGGCGAAGGTCAAGTATGAAGTGCTCACAGTCGGAGAAGAGATCGATCGCATTACCAAAGCGCTGGAGGAGAAGTTTGGCAAAAGTCTTGTGGTGACCCAACACCATGATCGATTAGTTCTGACTATGCTGGGACAAGTCCTGTTTGAATCCGGTGAAGCGGATTTGACCCCTCTGGGGCTCAAGATCATGAAACAGGTGGGCCAGGTGTTAGCGACCTTGCCAGAGAAAAATATCCAGGTGGAAGGCCACACGGACAACCACCGCATTTACGGACAACTACAAAAACAGTATCCCACCAATTGGGAACTTTCAACCGCACGCGCCACCACGGTGTTGCGATATCTGATTGAGCAAACCGGAATGGATCCAAAACAATTCTCAGCGACGGGCTATGCCGATATGCGACCGGTGATGACCAATGAGACCGAGGAGGGAAGAGCCCAAAATCGTCGTGTGGAAATTGTTCTCTATCCGGAACGCGTGATTCAGGGCAATGAAACCGTTGCGACCCTTGCCCCGTAATGAGAGGGGGGCTCTATCAAACCAGAGGACTTTAGAAGGAGTGCTCCTGAGCGTTGAACCTTCTATTTATTTCCTGTATCAAGCCGTTGGTCAGCCTTGCGAGGTGCCGCTACTTCTCCCCTACCAACAATTGCCCATTCCAACTATCAGTGCGTTGACGGTCCTGTGAGATTGCCTGAACCGCTCAGACTATGATGTTGGATGAGTCCGGTGTCGTAGAGATACGCGGTTGCCGGATCTAACAAAAAATACACGGCAAGCAGTCCGACACTCGCCATGGTCAACGTATAGGGAAGGGCCATCCATACCATTTT
>DOFS01000102.1:3351-15926 GCA_003523945.1 Nitrospiraceae bacterium
CCATAGGATAAGCGGATAACCGGAGCCAGTGAGGAGGTCAACAAAAATAAAAATGCGGCTTGTCCGTTTGGTGTCGCCACGCTGGGGATATTCGTGCCGGTGTTGATGGCGACGGCCAACACGTCAAATTGGTCCCGGGTAATGGTGCCTGCCTGTAAGGCGCGGAGCACTTCCTGGATATAAACGGTCGCAACAAAGACATTGTCGCTGATAGCCGAAAGAATGCCATTCGCCAGATAAAACATGCCGATTTGATGCGAGCCTTCTAAACTTAATCCAAATCCGATGATGTCCGAAAACAGATTCTGGTCCTGGATGACGGCTACGATGGCGAAAAAAACGACCAGGAGGGCCGTGAAGGGAAGAGCTTCCTTAAATGCCTCTCCAAGTTGATGTTCTTCAATGATGCCGTTAAAGGCCGTAATGAACACAATCACCGTGAGTCCGATGATCCCGACTTCCGCCAGGTGAAAGGCCAAGGCAAAAATCAGCCAAATACCCGCAATTCCTTGAATAATGAGGCGGGCTGTGTCCCCGGAATCGCGTTGTTTCTGTTGCTCGGATTCGAAATCCACCAGAATGCTGCGAACGGGACTCGGAAGTTGAAACCCATAATCAAACCATCGTAATTTCTCAACGATCACGCAGGTGATCAAGCCCATGGCCAATACCGGCATGGTCACGGGAGCCATACGGAAAAAGAACTCCATAAATTCCCAGCCCGCTTTATCCGCAATCAATAAGTTTTGGGGTTCCCCCACTAGAGTACAGACCCCACCCAATGCCGTTCCGATCGCTCCGTGCATTAATAAATTCCGGAGAAAGCCTCGAAAGTTGTCTAAATCTTCACGGTGGAGAGCGCCGATCTCATGATCGCTTGTCGAATCATGAGAGGTCTGAGACGATTTGCCAGAGGCCACCCGGTGGTAAATGTTATAGAAACCCAACGCGACGGCAATGATAACCGCCGTGACCGTCAAGGCATCAAGGAATGCCGACAGAAAGGCACCCATGATGGAAAACAAAAGTCCTAATACAATTTTTGAGTGAACGCCCAATAAAATTTTTGTAAACAGAAATAACAGCAAATCTTTCATGAAGTAGATCCCGGCCACCATAAAGATCAACAACAGGATCACTTGAAAATTATTGAGCGCTTCATGATAGACCGTGGCCGGTGTGGTCATCCCCAATAAGACGGCCTCAAGCGCGAGTAGGCCACCAGGTTGTAAGGGATAGCTTTTGAGAGCCAGGGCCAGTGTAAAAATAAATTCCAGGATGAGCACCCACCCGGTGTAAAACGAGCCAATGGTCATCAATAAAACGGGATTGAGAATTAAGAATCCCAGAATAGTCAATTTGTACCAGGTTGGGGTGTGGTTAAGAAAATTCTGTATGAGCGCCTGAGGGACTGTTTTCTTCATTGCTGATGGGTGACCTTTCAGACCGGTGGTACCAGATGGAGTCTGACTGATTAAACCAATATCATTATGGTCAATCCGTTGATTGGTGATCTCTCTCGTATCCGGGTCCTTGACAGGGTGAGTGAAGCGAGGTGTTCCCGAGCATGCACAATTAATGCTTTTTGAAGAACAGGAAAGGGTATAACTTCAAGGAACATACCTCATGACGATATTGGATGTTCAGATAGGACTTCTGTGGGAACGACATCGAACGGATGGGTGGAGCCGCCTACATGAGCAGCATGGCGCAAGGCATCCAACCGAAAAACATATCGATGATCAGGTGGTACCTGATTGAGCACTCCGAGTCCTTTGAGGACTCGCGCCACTCCCGGACGCATGCCCACGAAAAAGATATGTTGCTGCTGAGCTTTCACCATCACCAACATGTCTTCGATGGCTAACGCCGCGGTTCCGTCGATGGAGGGAACCGATGTGAGATCGAGAACCACGCTGGAAAAGGTAGAGAAATTCTTTACAGATTCTAACCGACGAACCATGTCTTTGGCTGATCCGAAACTCATCGGGCCATTCACATGAATCATGATAATGCGCTCGCGGTTTCGGTCAAGGATCCGTTGCTCCTCTTTTGACAGGTGAGTTTCTTTCGAGGCCCCCGTGATCACACTGAGATTTTCGAGCTCCAGGTCGGCCATTCGCTTCACGAACATCACGCTGGCCAGCACCACGCCAATGCCCACCGCTGTGATGAGATCGACCAACACCGTGACGGATAGGACCACGACCATCACCAAAACCTCTGTGCGTGGAGCTTGCATCATATGTTTCAGGAAACGCCAATCGATAATATCGAATCCAACTTTGATAAGAAGGCCGGCGAGGACCGCAAGTGGAATTTTTTCAGCCAGAGGGCCTAAGCCAAGGAGGGTGCCTAGAAGGACGATTGCCATAAACATTCCAGAAAGAGGTGTGCGGCCTCCGGTTCGTATGTTTGCCACAGATCGCATGGTGGCCCCTGCTCCAGGAAGACCTCCGAAGAACCCGGAGACCATATTTCCGATGCCCTGGCCGATTAATTCCCGATTGGAGTCATGTTGTGTCCGGGTCATGTTGTCACACACAAGAGAGGTCAACAGGCTGTCAATCGTTCCCAATAATGCCAGAACGAGGGCTTCCTCTAACATGATCAGGAGCGCACTGGTATGCATGGTTGGCCAAATCGGAGTGGGAAATCCGGAAGGGATGTCTCCGATAACCGGCAGGGAGGGAAAGAACATCTCAGCGACAATTGTTCCAATAATGAGAGCCAACAACACCGGAGGAAGACGTTTGCCGATAGAGGCGGGAGTGAGATACACAATGGCCAGGGTGAGAGAACCCACCAACACCGCGGAAAAAGAAAATGATGCGAGGTATTCAGGCATCGCCATAAGGTTGGCAACGACCTTGGACTTCGCTTCCAATCCGAGAAAGGGTGCGACCTGAAGGATAAGGATAATGCCTCCGATGCCGCTCATGAATCCTGAAATGACAGGATAGGGGACCAAGGTGATATACCGGCCAAATCCCATCATTCCAAATAAGACCTGGAATCCGCCCCCGAGAATGACGGCCGTAAATGCCAATGCGGGTTCATCTGCAAAGTTCAAGATGATGCCCGCCATCACTACGGTCATCGGACCGGTCGGTCCTGAGGCCTGTGCAGGAGTCCCGCCGAAGAGAGCTGCGAAAAACCCCACAAAAATAGCTCCATACAAGCCCGCGATCGCTCCGATTCCTGAGGTGACACCAAAAGCGAGGGCCAGCGGAAGAGCGACGACGGCTGCTACCAGTCCTCCATAGAGATCTCCTCGAATATTATTGAAGTGGAGGCCATGAACCCATGACAACATGTGAAGTAGAGCAGGCATAGGCTTAGAAAGGGTGGAACGTCTGCTGATAGACCACAGAAGCGCCCAGAGAAAGATCCATCACATTCATGTCGGAGTGATCACTGATTCAGGCCGAAATGTTTCAGGAGCCCATTGAGGATCCATTGGGCACGGATCTAGCGGTCCGCTGGATGAATTGCCCAATTTGAAGCCCAAGGGATGCAAACATGGACAACAACTCTGTATCGGGTTTTTGAATGTCCCGGTGAAAAAATTCCATCACACCAATCAGGTCGGTACCAGATTTAATCGGAAAGGCAAACCCAGCATGCAGACCTTCCTGTGCGGCAGCGAATGCGCGCGGAAAATTCGTATCAGAGACGACATCGGTGATCCAGGTCGGTTGGCCACTTTTCCACACTCGCCCGGGTAATCCCACCCCCCTGGCAAATGTCATGTCTCGAGTGGATTGCTGAAAGACTTCCAGGTTGACCTGCGGGGCATGTGAAATGTGTATACAATGGAGAACTTGCCGGTCTGAATCCACCAACCACATGGCTCCAAAATCCCACCCCAAATTATCACAAATGGCTTCCAGGATCAGAGGAGCGGCTTGTGTTAAACCGGTTGACTCCGCAAGAACGGTCGTGAGGCTGTGATGAGTCGCCAAACGACGCTCTTTGTGTTCACGTTCGATGCACTGGCTAATTTGAAACCCGATATTGGTAAACATTTGAAGCAATGCCTCATCGGATTCTTCCGGAAAGGCAGAGAAAAATTCCAGGACTGCTCGTGTATTTCCGGCTAAACTAATGGGAATTGCCAATCCGGCATGAAGCCCTACGTCAAGGGCCGTATTGTGGCGAGGATCTTTCTGATAGTCGGCGACATCCTTGATCCATAATGGTTTGCGCAGGTCCCACGCCTGGCCAGCCAGTCCTACGTCGGGGGTCAAGGCCCAATCGGAGGTTGGTGAGGACATCGCTTGGGCCTGCGGAGAGTTCGATGGCCAAATGGCGGCGGCTCCCAGAGCCTGACGTTGATAATCCATTCGCCACAAGATCCCGACTTTCCATTTCAATGTGTCGCATATCGCTTGGACCATTTTGGGATAGGCTTCGGTGATGTTGGGTGTGGTGGTCAGAATAGCCGAGACGGCATCGTGCAGAGCCAGCCGTTGCTCTGCTCGTTTCCGGCCCGTGATATCAATTCCAAATCCGATCAGGCTCTGTTGGTCCCCTTCCAATTTGCACAGGCAATTCAAAAACCACCAGGGTTTTCCCTGTAAGATTCCATTGCTCTCGTAAAAGACGGAATTGGCAATTGTGCCTTTCTTGACCTGGCTTTTGATCTGCTCAGGAGGTTCCAATGGAATACGTCCGATGGCGGTAAATTCTTTTAATCCGAAGCGAACCAGCCCGCGACCGATAGACTCGTGCATGACCCCATCTTGATCGATTCGAAAGGCCACGGCCGGCATATTCGACAAAATGCCGGTCAATAGGGAACTCTGGTCGCGAGTCGCTGAGTCGGCCTCTCTTACCTGCATGGCTAAGAGTGCGGTGGACCAAATGGCAAAAATGGCAATTGATCGGTTGGTGACTCCGATCCACGCCTCGGTCCCGGCAGGGGATAAGGAAAAGCCCAAGATCGTTAATGCTGTGCAGAGGGTTGCCAAACGCAAGGGATCGTCTTTATCTGGGGAACGAAGGGCGATCAATACCACGGCGACATACGGGACCGCCTCGGCAACTCCCAGAGGGAGGAATAAATCCAGGACGAACACGACGCTGGCGAACATGAGGGCAAGTGAGAGAATTTGTCCCCGATTTTTTGGGGGACGTTCAACGGTGCTTTGTAGGGTCAGTGGACTTGGCATGGGCTCATAGTGAGATACATGAAAATGGGGAATACCACACATAATATTCCCCAGCCTTCGTTCAAGATACTTAGGTGCCACGATACGAAAAGCGCGCCAGTGTGTGCAAGAGGAATAAGCGGCAATTGATCGCCTATGTCGCCCGGGGAGAGGTCATATTGTTGGAGAAAGACATTCTGTGGTCCGAAAAGAATCTTTATGGGAACGCGCCAGGTCTGCAAATTGCTCCGTAGGCTCGACGGCCGTTTTCCTCTTATGCGAAGATGACAAACGGAGGTATGATAGCCCTTTCGGCCTATGAGTTCCACATCTCCTCACGTCCATATCTATCACGTTGCCGGTTTGGATGACCGTGACCGTGGGTTTAATCGGCAAATCCATGTCATTCCCTGTGAAGGAGGGTTTCAGGCCAGGCTCCGCTATGAATCGCTTCAGATAGATGTCGACCCAGTCCTTACCGAAGACCAAGTCCTGCAAAGTCTCATACACATGTTGCATGATAGAGGCTACCGACAATTACGAACCCAACGCATCTTTATTGGTGAGCAGTATCTTGGAAATCAGGAGCTGTGGGTAGAGTATCCTGATCCCGAGGCTCCGCTCGAAACAGAGAAAGCCTGGTTGATCTGGCTTCGCCGGATCATTGGACGTTTCTCACCTTCGTAGGTCTCCGCGTATCCCAAAGCTAAAAGTATCTGAGTGCAGAGGATCTAGCGAGGCGTTCCCCAATAGGGATTAGGAGGATACGGCTAGGGAGTGCAGGGCTCCGACTCCGGATTCTGCGGAGGAAGCGGAGGGAAAGTAGCTGATGATTCGACGAGGGTTGAGGCATTCCCTAATTTTTGGAGACAGGTCGACTGGCCGAATGGCACTGACAATATAGAGCGCTTCCTTCTCCTCAGATAGGTTCAAAACACTCGGTTCATCCGAAGAGGTGGATTCATCATAGACCAGGATCACGGGTCTGAGCCGGTTTGCGAGATTCACGCTGGTGACAATCCCAATCTTCTGGTTACTCAAGTTGACCAGTGAGCCTGGCGGGTAGACACCTAACTGCCGGATCAATGAGACCACCGCGTCATTCCATAGCGTGTGTCGACATTTTACGTACAAATAGGAGAGGGCCTCTGAGGGAATGAGAGATTTGGCGGGATCAGGGTGGTGGCACAGTTCGTCATATTCATCTACCACCATCACAATTTTAGCAAACTTACTGATTTGCGCGTCTCGTTTCCCTGTTGGAAATCCCGACCCATTGAGGCGTTCATGATGCTGGCGGATGACGTCAACTGCTTCATAGGGAAAATTTGGCAATTTCTCGGCCATCTCTTCCCCGTACTTCGGATGAATACTTAAAAAGGTTTTCCGCTCGGAAGCAGACATCGACCCTTTTCGTAATAATTGCTCCGCGGGAAGTTTGAGTTCCCCTACATCATGAAACAGTGCCCCAAGCGCGAGTTTTTCAGCGGCTTCTTGCGATAATCCTAAATCCTGTCCGACCATGAGAGACAATGAACACACATTGAGTGCATGGAGAAAAAATTCCTCGTTCGGTTCGTGGGAACCGATCAAGTTCAAGAGCGCTCTTGAGTTGTCAGCCACGCCGAGAATCTCATTGAGATCTCCGACAATTTTCCGTGCGGTCCGCAGTCCGCGGGGTCGACCAGAGATCACGTCCTGCATGATTTGTTTGGCTTCTTGCACCACCATCTGGTATTGACCCCCAACGTTTTGCAAATGCTCCTGATAGGCATGGAAAGCTTGCTGCTGGGAGATTTTCCGTTGAATTAGGTCGTCAGAAGCCGCCTTTTCCTCTGGAAGATCCGGTGTGGGAGAGGCCTCAGATTCGTCTGGGGAACCTTCGTCCGGTTCCACGGTGTTGTAGCCCGGCTTCCGGTCAGGGTCTCCCGGCGGATTCGAATCAACCCCTTCGGGATCTGAACGGTCCGGATCGAAATACAATTTGATCTTCGTGAGTTCCCGAAGGGTTTTTAGATCTTTCGCCGCTTCGATTTTGAAAGAATTAATTGGAAAGGGATGGCTAAACCATGACCCCTCGATTTTGATGTACAACCCCAGTCGTAGATCATTGGCGTGAAGTGGAACGAAGGGCATGTTAACTCACAATTTCAGCCATCGGTCATCATTGGGCTTGTCTGACGATGGAGTCCTGGTATTGTGTCTGATCCTGGGCAAAGCATGTGTGGCTTGTTTGCCCGTTGTATGTAGTTTGCATAAAAAATGACCCACAAACTTTGTCGGAAGAAACGAGCCGAATATTGAGTGGAAATGGGATAAAAGAGTGAAAAAGCGATGGAAGTGGAGTGCAGAATATGGGGTAAGTCAGCTTGGGAGAATGGCCCTAAAGAAGGGAGCAGGACTTGTAATCGATTTCCTTAGAGAAATCCAGGAGAGCTGATTTCCAACGAACTGTAAGGTGCCGGATTCTGGCGGGGAAAGGCAAAGTCCTCTCAAGGCGAATGTCGAACGAGAACGGGGTTCATGGGGACGAGGTGGTTTGAATTTCCACCACTGAGACCTAATAAGGCATTTGCATCGGAATTCCCATAGAGTGGAAAATGATCACACCATTAAGATTCATGGGCATAGGAGTGACGGAACTCATGATCAGAAAAGGATGAGAGCATTTGGTCATCTTGCCCTACCGGGATAGGCCATGTTCAGGCTCATTGAACACCAAATACCTGGACGAGAATCAAACAAATCAAAAGAAAAAAAAGCCAAGTTTGTGAATGAAAAAAAAGGGATGGGGCCAGGGTGTTGAACCCAATTGGTGGAGCGAGGTGTTTAGGCGTGGTAATTAGTTTCCACGAGGTCAAATTTCGGTGTAACTATATCCGTGTGGGTTCGTTGGATGTCGAGGATCATAGGGAGGAGTTCATGAAACAGGCCCACCAAATAAGGATCGAACTGTTTCCCCGCCAGTGAGTGAATTTCCTTGAGCGTTCTATCCAGAGGCCAAGGATCCTTATAGCATCGTTTGGATGAGAGCGCATCAAAGACATCTGCGATGGCACAAATTTGGCCGATTAACGGGATATCCTCCCCAGCAATGCGATTGGGATAGCCCGAGCCATCCCATTTTTCATGATGAGTAAGGGCGATGACTTCACCCATTTGTAAGACAGGAGAATGGCTGTTTGAAAGGAGTTGAGCGCCGATGACGGTATGTTGTTTCATGATTTCAAATTCTTCGTGATTTAATTTTCCGGGTTTCAAGAGGATCCGGTCCGGAATCCCCAATTTTCCTACGTCATGCATGGGAGTCGCGTGAAAGAGCACATCGCACTCTTCTTCTGACATGCCGGCGGCGCGACCCAAGACCACCGCAAAGTGGGCCATCCGGATGATATGCGCCCCGGTTTCATTGTCTCGATGTTCGGCTGCACGGGCAAGGCGGTACACAACTTCCAGTTGCGTCTCTTTGAGTTCTTGTGTGCGGATTCGAACGGTTTCTTCCAGTGAAGCTTTTTGTTGAGACACCGTTTTGTTGAGAAGACTGGCTTCCAATAAATTGCGGATTCGCATTAACACTTCCACCTTATCGAATGGCTTATGCAGGAAGTCTTTGGCCCCAGATTCTAATGCGCGGAGGCGGGTTTCCCTGTCCTCTTCTGAGGTGAGAACCAGAATGGGCAGGAACCCCTGCTTATGAATGATTTTGAGTTGCCCCATGACCTGAAAGCCATTGAGTTCAGGCATGCGAATATCTAAACAAATGAGATCTGGTTTCAGCTCTTTGAACATTGGCACAACCTGAGTGGCATCCTGAGTGGAATGGACATGGGTATACCCGGCATTTTGTAAAATGCTTTCTAAAAGCATGACATTCGTCATTTGATCATCCACGATCAGAATCGTGGCATTTTGGCATTGTTGCTGGGAAATCATTGAGGTTCTTCTGAAAGCAAAAGGATCAATCTGATCTTCGAGACTCAGATCTGGTTGACGGGCCAAGAGCCATGAGATTGGTAGGTCGTTGAATCCATTTCTATGCCATTCTTTCCGCCTAGGAATGGTAGATGTCATTTGTTCATGTCGGCCAAAAGCCGTGAAACTTGATGGAACATTTTTTTATTTTGAATGAATCGTGGAAGAGGAAAGCATGGGTTAGCAGAGGATTTTTGGGGGCAAGAGTGTTGAGGAGAAAAAGTCGTTTCTTCAATTCCAACATTGTGGTTCCTGAGCGCATTTCCAAATTCCTCGCCTGAGGTTGATGAACCAATGATCGGTGTTCCGATTGGGGTCTGCCGGAGATCCTGAATGCATTCCCGAGTATTTAAAAATTGTGACGTTTCAAAGAGGATGCCCAATCATGTTTAAGAATTGTTGACATAGTCAGGCCGAGTGACTGAAAGGTGAGAGTTGTCGACATGAACGGACGGAGTTCCATGAGATCTCCCTGCGTCCTGATTGTGTGATTGGAGCACCTCTGCTGTCGGGTAGGCCACATGAGGCGACCCACTGGTCAAGTAGTCAGGCCATTCTCTCACATCCCTTCAAACGGGGGTCCTTCTCACGTGTCGATGTGTGCAGGAGGCAACTGAGGAGATGGGAAGGGACAGGAAATCAATCGAGGGAGTTGTTGTGGGGATAAAAGTGCCATAGACCATCCCACAACCATGAAGCCCGGTATGGGACCTATCGTGATGGTGTTCTCCGCAGGCTGACAGGATTATCTGTTGTGGGGTTCGGGAGTTTATTCATTGACGTCAAGCGGGCCAACAGTTTTTTTCTGACAGGAAAGAACTCTGGCTGGCCATCTGTTAATTGTAAAAATTTATTGAAATATTGATTCGCCAACCGATTATTCCCCATTCGTTCATAGGCATAGCCCATGTTCAAATGTATATGGGGCAAATCCGGTTGGAGTGCCTCGGCCTGCCGAAGTTCATGCACCGCAAGTTGAAAACTCCCTTGTTGTTGGGCCACCAGAGCTCGTTGGATCCACAATTGTGGGACTTTGTCGTTGCGTGCGAGGCCGCTTAAAAAATATTGATCGGCCTGCTCGAGTTGGCCTGTCCCCAAATATGCCGTCCCCATCCAAAACCATGGTTCCCACGTAACGGGGGGATCATGAAAGAGTGGGGAAAGCATGGCCTGTGCCTCTTCGTATTCCCCGGTTAGAATGAGTTTTTGAGCTTTGTGAAGCCATTTGGCTGAAGAGTGCTGAGGTGAACCTGTGGCCTGATCGGTCTCCTGGGGCTCTTCGTTTTCCAGGGTCAGGGCTGTCGTGTTGGGGGAGAGAGAGGCTTTGTCAATAACGTGGTCGACGGTGTTGGTTGATCCGGCTTCTAGCGGAAGGGGCCTCCCTCCCTCTTGGTCGGTTTCTAATTCGATAAGATTCGAATGAGATTGATCTGTTTGGGGCAAGAGTGTGTCTGGAAGAACGGCTTCGACGCCCTTCGGTTCAGTGCTTTGGTGTTTCGGTGATAGGTCTGTTACATCGTTTGGGGTCGAGAGGGACGCGGCGACGCTTTTTTGCTGAGGGTGTTCTGGCGTGGGTGTAGTTAATTCTGTTACAGGCAAGGAGGCGACCGGATTTATTTCTACGGAGGGTGTGGGAAGAGCAGGTTCGCCCTTCGGAGAAGATGGTTTGGATGAAACATCCTCCTGAGAAACGAGCGATTTATCTTTCGTTTCCTGGACAGCTGATAATGGAAGATTTTCCACTTGGGCAGTGCCTGGTGTCTCCGTAGCTGCAGAAGATGGCGAATCGACAGGCTGAACCACCAAAGGCGGAGGAGATTTCGAAAAAGCGAAACGCTGATCGGGAGTCGGAGAGGCTTCCGTTGGCATTCCGAAGTCCAAATGTAAGCCAATCCAATAGGCCCCAAGGCCTAGACCGCTCAACCCGATGGCCATGCCGATTCCGACCAACCAAAATTTTAAGGGAGATGGCCGGCGGTGCCACCCCGGTTCTCGTTTCCCCCTGGGTGGAAGGACGAGGGCTGGCTGAGGAGTCGTGTCAGTGACTTCACTTTTTGTCCGGGCCTGTAATCGTTGAAGGGCGTCTGCGATGATACTCATAGCTTGTGGGTTTTCTCTGATCCTCTTGTTAGGACATGAATTCTTTGCTGGCCCGCCAGATCATCCGCGGGGTTACCGTATGACTACCTTGAGCATAGGCGGCTAACAAGGCCCGATCGCACAATTGATTGATCCGGCGTGGAACGCCACTACTCCAAGCATAAATGAGCCAGAGGACTCCCTCACCAAGATGAAACCGGTGTCTGGCATCGGCGATATGCAGACGATGTCGGATGTATGCACGAGTCTCCTGGCAGGTGAAGGACTCAAGTCGATAGCGGACGCTAATGCGCTGCCGTAATGGTCGAAAGGCACGGGTTGCCAATTTTTGCTCCAACTCCGGTTGTCCAACCAGCAGGAGACACATCAATTTGTCCTTTTCGGTATCCAGGTTGGAGAGGAGCCGAAGTCCCTCGAGCACTTTTCCACTGAGCCGATGGGCTTCGTCCACCAGCACAACGACCCGTTCTCCTTCTCCGGCCAGTCGGAGCAACAGCTTAGGCAGCTCCCGTTGTAATGCTCCAAGGGACTGATCCTCAGGGAGGGTTCCGGTTAAATCTTCATAAATCGAGGTGAGTAAATCAGCATAAGACTGATCCGGATTCATGAGGTACGCAAACCGGACCCCCGCCGGGGGATGTCGAAGCAGGTGCCGGCACAAAAGGGTTTTGCCGAGACCGACCTCCCCCGTGAGCATGGTGAGACCGCCACTGGCAATGCCGAACCTGAGATGATTCAGGGCTTCCAAATGATGGCTACCGGGAAAAAAGAAATCGGTATCCGGTGTCAGACGAAATGGGGGTTCAGAAAACCCCAACTCCTGATAACAGAGGCTAAGATCAAGTGTCGTCATAATGCGGACCTTACAATCTTGGGAGATAAAAAAATGACCAATTCACTTTTGGTTTTCACGGTGTACGTTCCTTTAAATAATCGACCAAGGTAAGGAATGTCGCCCAGGATGGGAACTTTGCGCTCAGTTTCTGACGATTCTTCTTGAATGAGGCCCCCGATAATGACCATTTCTCCATCTTTGAGACGGACGAGTCCGGAAGATTGCTTGATGTCCAGGACGGGGGCATTGGCGGTTTTTTGTGGGGAAGTCGCGATATCACGAAGGCGAGAAATAATGGGAGTCACATCCAACATAATCCACCCGTCCTCAGAAATTTGTGGAGTCACGGACAACACGAGTCCAACGGTCACTGAGCGCGCTTGTTCCGTCACAATGTTTGGGGTGCCGGCGGTCCCCTGTGAAATGGTTGAGGTAAAAAAAGGTTGATCCGTGGCCACTTTGACTAAAGCCGGCTGGTTGTTGAGTGTGACCACCCGGGGTTGGGACACCACCCG
>DOFS01000102.1:16096-23929 GCA_003523945.1 Nitrospiraceae bacterium
GAAATCGTGGTGGTTGCCGCCTTAAAGGCCACTCCTCCGAATGGTGGGAAAACGGGAGAGGCAATGATGTTTGCCAGGCCGATGTTACCCGATGTGCCGTAAAAATTAATTTTGGACCAATCAATGCCAAGGCTGAAACTGTCATTCAAGTTGACTTCATAAATTTTGACCTCAATTTCCACCTGTCGGTACAACGCTTTATGAACCGTTTCAAGAAAGTGGTCGATTTCATCGACTCGCTGATACCAATCCGTCACCTGAATCGTCCCTGACAGTCGATTAATCACCAAACGCCCATCCTTCGACATGAGCGTCTGAATTTGTTTTTCCAGTTCTTCCCAAAATTTAATTTCATCCTGCTGATTGACGGTGATTTGTCCGGTGTCTTGAGAGGAGGACCCGGCTCCTCCGCTGGATCCGGAATTCATCTGTGCCCGGTTTTCTCCGGTTCCGCCCCGCACGAGACGGATATAATCGACGTTTATCATTGTGGTTTTGAATTGCTTGACCTGGATCAGGTTCTGCTGGTGTTCCCAGTAATAGCCATGGGCTTCTAATATGGCTGACATTGCCTGTTCCAGAGGAAGATGTTGAAAGGCCACGGTGACGGTGCCGGTGATTTCCGGCCCGGCCACAATATTTAAATGGTTGCTCCGTGCAAACAACGCCAAAGCATCCATGATCGGCAGATCTTGTGCCCGAAATGAATACAAGGGCCCGAGAGAAGGGGGTTTTGGCTGCGTCGGAGGTTTAGGGAGATCGCTGTTGAGTAACATTCGATCCTCAAGGGAAAATACCGACTGAGAGTTGTGCCCGGGTGGCGGCGCCACCTCCGGGCCAGGGGAAAGTCCCTGTGAGGACTGCATGGTGTTTTGAGACACGCCTGCGTGGTCGGCATCTGAATTGGTCATGCTACACCCCCATAGGCTAAGCATGCCCAAGAGGGCCAGACTCTGAATAACCCGCAGACCGCACGTCATTGAGTTTTCCTTGGGCGTTCGCCTGGAGGTTTTGGAGGCCTGAAGAGTCAGTGGTTCGTCCTGTTGCATGGTGTCTTTCATAGAGTGGCAAGGAAGGTTATGACGTCGCTTTATCAATAAATGTTAACCATTGGGTCTTGCCCTGATGTTTAAGCCACACGCCTTTGGGTTGAATGGACAGAACCTGATGCCCGTTAATCATTTCCCCTTCATATACGACGGTCCGGTTGATCACCGCGCTCCGGTGCTGACCTTCGACGGCAATCGCTTTAAGGGTAAGCTCATTCTGTATCTGCGAGTGCTCTGCGCTTTGCCCCGGTTCATTCATTGACGTCGAATCCGATTGAGCGCGAGAGGCTGTCCCGCTGGGGGCAAATGGATCGCGGACAGACTGATCGATCCATTGACCGGACTCCGCTTCATGGGGGCGTCCCGTAGGAGTGAGTGGAGGGAGAGTGGGAGCCGAAAGGAGGCGATTCAATCCCACCGAGATGATGCCAGGTGCATCGGATGTCCTATCCACGATATTGGTATACATCGCGAATCCTGCGAACAGGCACAACACACCCGCGACTACGGGATTTTTTAAAGCTCGACGGAATCGTTGGTTTTCATCCATACCGACAATCCAATGGTTAAGTGAGTCGCTTGTTGTCCGTTTCCCATGACCGTCACATTCTGTATATCGACTCTTGGTCCGGATCGGGTGAGGGTTTTCATGAACTGAAGATAAGACCGATACGCATTGAGGGTCCCTTGGGGGTTGACCTCAATTTCGAGCGGGACCAAGGTCACCCCCTGGATTGGAGACGGGGTGAGGTCCGTGTTCAAGATGCGATATTGCATGAGGAGATCCCATTGTTTGCTGTCGGCTTGCAGCCCCTGCGCCCATTGAGCCAAATGCGTGAAGTTGTCGAGTAAGCGTTGTTCTGCATGCTGGAGGTCGGTGGCAAGGGCATCCGGATGAGCCTGCAGATACTGAGAGCGAAGTTCCGACACCTGCTGTTCCAAGCCGATCGTATCCTGAGTCAGAGACTGGCGTTTTTGAATAGTCAAGAGTTTATCGAGACTCACCCAGCCCACAATGGATAACGCTCCAATCAGTGAAACGACGAGTCCCGTATTTTTGAACTGCTGGGAATTGGGCCACTCAAGGCGGCCAAGCCATTTCATGACATGGTTCCCTTCAAGATGAATCGATAGAGCGGCCGTTCATTCGTTGATGTGGCGGTTTGGGTCAAGAGTTGTTCGCCCCAATCCTGATGCAGGGCGACATGATATGGCCCATCCGCCAGCCGTTGAACGAATTGGTCCACCAGGAGCAAGGTGGTTGCAAGATTTGTGGAGACGGTGCCATCCAACTCCAGGTTCCACCCGTTCTGGGCCCGTTCGATGAAGGCTTTGTGCAGAATGACCTCGGTGGGGATAATGGTTCCCAGATAGCTGAGGAACGGGCCCTCTAATTCCGGAATTGTGGTTTCCTTCACGGACCGAGCCCATTGCCGTTTCGTGTCTAACGCCATGAGCCGACTTTCCCATTGCGCCTGATCCTGCTGGAGGGCGGTGACCTGTTCAGTCATAGCCTGCATCGCTATTCGATGTCTGGCTAAATACCCTTCAATGACACTTGTCGTTCCCACGCCGAAAAGAATAAATGCCGCTAAGATGACGACGAGAGTTTTGGTGAGCGCATTTCGTAGCGGGGCTTGCAAAACCTGCGGAGGCGTGAAGTTGCTGGACAGGTTGACCGGAAGCGTTGCACCAACCCACAGCCAATAATTCCAGTCAGGCTTGATGGGAAACGACACGAGGGGAGTGGCTACGTGTGGTTGTATTTCCCCGGCCGTCAACCGTTCTTCGTCCTCTAACAACCAGATGTGGGGAATTTTCAAATTCGTTTGTTGCGTGATAAACATAATCGTTCGATTGACCTCGGTGCCGACCCTCTCTCCGAGTGGAACCCAGTCTTGAGCGGGGAACAGGTGTCGTGTCCAGATGGGAGTTCCATCATCTTTTCCCGCGACGATAATGGTTCTTCCTTCGAGCATGGTTAGCAGGAGGGAGCCTTCTCCGGGTTCGACGGGTAAGGAGCTGAGCTGGCTCTCAGGCAGGGCAGAAAGTGGGGCCAACTGACGAAGAAATAAACCCAACTCCTGGCAAATGTGCACGAGCGCGTCGATATAGTCTTGTGGCCATATATCAAGGTGAATATGCAATTTTCCTCGTGATTCCAGACCGATACGATATCGCCAGGCCGCGGGCCCTTCCCAGGGTTTTTCCTGTTGAACCTTTCGTTCCAGAAAGGGAAGAAGGTCGGTCAGGAGCATCGGAGGGACTTGAATGGTGCGCGTGGTAAACCGCGGATGGTCAACGAGCATCGCGAGATGTGTGCCGGGAAACTTGGTGTGGTGAATCGCTTCTTCCAGGGCGTCGCGAAGGTTGCGAAGTGACACGAGCCCGCCCGGTCGTTCCCAACTTTGCCCGATGGCATTTTTCACGATCGATAACGCTTTCAATCGACCATTCGAGAGACTCACACTTAAGATCGTCTGTTTTTTCTTCAACAGGGTCCTCTGAAGGTTCCGGGGGATCTCCAGCAGCGGTGCCTGGACGTCTGAAAAAAATGCGGGTTGTTGAAGGGTGTCGATCATGGTCTTAGGGGCCATAGCAACCGTTGCTGATGATTCGCCATTTGGTTCCTGCCGCGCAATCGGGGTCAAACTGAAACCCGGATTCGGCGGTCAGGGTAAATTGCATTTCCGGAATACTAAATGTATTCGCTTCGTCCAAGCTGATCGTGGTTCCAATGAGGTGGTAGCGAATATGCGGGACAAGTGTGCCGCCGCCGGATGCGGTCGGGCTACCATCAATCGCGTAGCTGCCTCCGGGGCCATCGGCGGAAAGGCTGAGGAGATGAAAGAGACGGCCAACGTGCCCGCGTTGAATTTTGAGATCCGGCGTTCCGGTTTCATCGGTGCTCCACCAGGTCTCAAAATTGGCATCGGTGGTAATGGAGGGGTTCACATTTTGGGCGAGATGGGTGATAACCATAAATCGCGCATCTGCCAGGGCGGTCGTGGAGAGACCTGTGGTATTCGTGAACCCACTGATGTTTGGTTGCACGAAGTAATACCGGAGAAATCCATTGGGGTTAATGGTGAGTTGTCCTAGAGAGGCTGCGACATAATCCGGACTGAGTGCCGTCAGTGTTGGCGGAAATGAACGGTTTTGCCGTAGGAAGAGTTCGATCCCTCTGGCAATCGATGCCAATTGTCCATCCTCTGCATCTCGTTTTGCGGCGGTCAATTGATTGATCAGATTTGGCGCGATCAAGCTGGCGAGAATGGCGATAATCGCGAGGACGCCAATCATCTCCACAAGGGTAAATCCCCTAGTGGATAGACATCGTGACGCGCCAAATAATGGGTAAACCTTCTGGCCTATTCTTCCAATGGTGTTCCGGTTGTCGTTGTGGGCGGAGCGGATGGTCGTGCCAGATTGCCGGCCTGTCTCAAATGAGAGAGGGGCGGCGTGAAGCACGATTACTTGGGTGTCAACGCGATTGTGTCCTGTCATGAGCCCGATCCTGCCTGGTTTCTGCTGAGTGAGGCCTCCGGGTTGGAGTGCGGGTCAGCACTCTTTCTTTCATCGGGCATAGCCCGCCTGGTAATCCCCTAACTCTTTATTCGGTGTTTGAAAGGCCAATCTTAATTTTCTTAAACATTTCAATTGCTCATGGCGGGTCCGGAAAGATAAAGGGTGCGCAGGAAGAACAGACCGAATGGAGTGAATGAAGGAGGAAATGGAGCCCTTTTATCCTGATCTGGGGCAGGAAGATGTCCACGATATTTCGGCCGACTTAACAGGTGGGAGACAGAGGATTCCATCGTTTATTGGCGACGCACAAGGGATCAAACCAATAGGCCGTATTGGTCGTGAGGCCGAACAGAATGTCGGGGGTGGTGTAGGTATTGTCCTCGTCCAAGCCGATTTCGGTGCCCAAAAGGTGAAAGCTCCCATGCGCTGGCAGGAGTGCGCCGTTGGAATGAGTTGGCTGGTGGTCAATGGAAAAACTCGCCCCATTTCCTTTGGGAATGAGGCTCAGGGTATAAAAAAGATGGGCGACCGTCCCTCGATGGATTGTGAGGGGCGGAGTCGTGCTTTCATTCGTGTTCCACCAGGTTTCAAAGGCAGCAGGTGTGGAAATGGCCGGTGCCGCATCTTGTGAAAGATTGGATATGAGAAGAAAACGGGCATTGACGAGTTCTCCTCCAGGCAGGCCGGTCGAGTTTTGGAATCCGGCTATCGAGGGGTGCACCGAAAAATAACGAGGAAATCCTCGCGTGTTTCGGGTTATTTGGGCAGGAGGCAATGGCACATAGTCAGGGGAAAGAATGGTTAACGAAGCAGGAAACGTGTTGTTCTGTCGGAGATACGCGATAACACCGTTTGCGATTAATTGAAGGTCACGGGTCTCACGGTCTTCACTATTCCGATCCCAGTGCCTGACCATGGAGGGCGACACCGCAGACAGACCTATGGAAATGATCGCCAACAGAGCGATGACAACAATGAGGGTCATTCCGGCTTCCGGGTCAGAGGGATCCAGTTGGCGGTGTGGGGAAGGTAGAGAGACGGCCGGGGAGCCCATGAGTCCTTTCAATGGATGCCGCCCATTAAACTCATCATGGGCATAAAGAGTGCCAGTGCGACGATCCCCACGATCCCGATTAACCCCAGGGTGATCAGGGGCTCGAGAATGCCAAAGACCTTTTTGATCCTTCGCGGAATTTCACGATTATAATAATTGGCCACGTTCATGAGTGTGTTGGGTAATGTTCCCGTGGCTTCCCCGACGGAGATCATTTGGATCACCATCGGCGGAATGACCGGGTGACGGCTTAATGATTCATTGATGGTTGAGCCTTCGGACACGGAGCGTTGCGTGTCCTGAAGTGCCCGTTCCATCACAGAATTGCCTACCAGATTCTGGCACAGTTGCAGACATTGCAAGACCGGTATGCCGGCTCGATACAAGACGGCAAAGTTTTGAACAAATTTTGATAGCGTGAGCATCCGGATGAGTTCGCCTAGGACGGGGAGTTGTAAAATCATCCGGTCCCGCCAGTGCGCAAATCCTGGCACGTAGGTTCGTCCCACGATCCAGGCCATCGGGACAAGCAAAATGCACGAGCTCCAGAGCCACCAGCTCCCGACGAAGAGTTCACTGAGGGCAATGACGATAATGGTGATAGTCGGGAGGGGCACATGCAGACCCTCCAAGATCGGGACGAATCGTGGAATGACGAAGGTAAAGAGCAACACCAGTAATCCGATCACGGCTACCATGACGATGCTGGGATAAATAGTGGCTTGACGCACATCTCCACGGATCTGATCGAGCCAATCCAGATATCGTTCCAATTCTTTGAAGGTCTCCGTCAAGGTGCCACTGTCTTCTCCGGCATGGACCAGATTGGTGATTTGCGGCGGAAAAATTCTGGGGTGTTGCTTCATGGCATCATGCAAGGTATTTCCGGCTTCCACTTGTTGATAGATCGCCTGTAAGGTCGCACGCAAATGAAGGTTGGGTGTCTCCATCGACAAACTTTTTAAGGCCTGTGTGAGGGGAATGCCGGCCTCGAGGAGGGTAAACATGTGTGTGGAGAATTCCATGAGATCGCGGGATTTGACTCTCCCTCTTTTTTTCCCGGTTCGTGTAACGGATTTAGGTTTGGATTCCAATGTGCGCACAAGCCAAAGCCCCATGTCCTGGAGCTGGCGTTCCAGCTGGAAAAGATCCGGTGCCGTCATCTCGCCTTCAATCGGATTCCCCTGGGCGTTGACGGCCCGGTACCGAAAATTAGCCACCGGTGACCCTCAGGACTTCTTCCAGGGTGGTGATTCCCTGAAGGGCTTTCATGAGTCCGTCATCAAACATCGTCGGCATTCGATCTCTTCGGATGATGGCCCGAATACCTGCCATATCCGGTCCGTGCACGATGGGCCCATGGAGTTCATCCGTAATCTGGATAATTTCGTATATACCTGCGCGTCCTTTATAACCCGTCTGGCCACATGCGTGGCATCCCTTTCCGGTCCAGAGAATGGGGAGCACACCTTCCGGCAATTCAACACGAAGATCCGTAAGGACGGTTGAGGCGTCTGTCCGTTCAATTTTGCATTCCGGGCAAATGCACCGAACGAGTCGTTGCCCAATAATGGCTGTCAAGGCGGAGGCGAGAAGAAAGGCTTCCACTCCCATGTCGATTAAACGGGGAATGGCCCCCAGTGCATCATTGGTGTGAAGCGTGGAAAAGACCAGGTGCCCGGTTAAGGCGGCGCGCATCGCCAGATCGGCCGTTTCCTGGTCCCGGATTTCACCAACGAGTATGACGTCCGGATCTTGTCGAAGAAGGGCACGAAGGCCGGCGGCGAAAGTCATGCCGATGTCTGGGTGGACCTGTGTTTGGCGAATGAGGGGCATCTGATATTCGATGGGGTCTTCCAGGGTAAACACACTTTTTTCTTTGGCATCGACATGGCGGAGGGCCGTATACAAGGTGGTGGTCTTTCCACTTCCAGTGGGACCCGTTACGAGAATGATGCCATGGGGGCGTTGGATCAGGGATTGGATGCGTGTTTGGTCGTTGGACGTAAACCCCAATGCCTGGAATTCCAACTTCAACGCCCCTTTATCCAGTATGCGAAGGACTAGGCTTTCTCCGAAATTCGTTGGAAGGGTGGACACGCGAAGATCAATCCGGCGAATGCCCAGGGTAAACGGAATACGGCCGTCCTGGGGCGTTCGCTTTTCCGTCAGATCGAGATTGGCCATGAGTTTAAACCGAGC
>DOFS01000339.1 GCA_003523945.1 Nitrospiraceae bacterium
ACCTGGTCCACGCCAAGCTTGAACGCTTGTGACATCAAGGAACTCACCGAGGTTCCGGCCAGCGCCACAATTTTTCCTTGATAATGTTGGGCTCGTAGCTCCTTTAGCACGTCTAGTCCGTTTGGTTCCGCCACATACATATCCAACACGACCACTAAGGGAGTTTTTTCCTTTACCAGGGGAATAACATCCTGTCTATGAGGAGGAACACAGACTTCATACCCTTTCCCAGAGAGAAAAGCGGAAATCTTTCCCCGAAATTCCTCGTGAAATGTCACAATCATGATCATGATTAACAATCCTTCCGCATAAATTCTTCTGATTAATCCGTTATTCCTAGGTAAATCCAATCAAATTATATGCCAAAATTTTTCCTACTGGAAAGATTCCAGCCCTTGGGAGTAGTAACAGGTTTTCTTCATCATAATATCTGTTCACAATGGAAATAGCTCGTGCTGGCAGGGATATTTTGCCCCACTTTTATTAAACTCGCTGTCCTAAAATTCCTCATCTTTCTCGCCTCTTTTTTTCTCACTGGGCCTTTCTCTTTTGTATTTTTTTAAGCCAAAAAATAGCCTAATGAGGCTGGATAAGTTTCATGATGCTGACTAAAAGATAAGGGCACTGACTGAGAGAAGTTCCCTTCCCGGTTCGGGGCGAGTCGGTTTTATAGCATTATGCCGGGAAGGGGGGGAAGGCTTACCTTTGGAGACAATCTTGCTCTTCAATTTGTAAGACCAGGGGTTTTCACCACCTCCTCCGGAAAAAGTAGCGGCATTCATTAAACGCCATTATATTGCTGTGTTTGTTAAATTTGAAATTTCTTAGACTCAGAGACTTTGGAGAAGAATCCACATACCCAGGAATACCCTTCGAATTTTATAGAATGCAAAAAATGGAGAGGGGTTCTTTTTCATGAAAGGAGATGACATATGAAGCGACACAATACGCCTTGGTTTATTCTGCCACTGGTTCTGATCACATCTCTTTTGCTTTTGGATGGATGGTTTGGTCTTGGGGCACAGGCCATGGAGGTGGAAATCAATATCACGATTCGCGACTCTCAATACGTCACCACGAAATGGGCTCCACCGCCGGAGGGCGCCTCCGTGGTGCTGACCATCACCAATGAAGACGACGAGCGTCATGGGTTTACTTCTAAGTTATTTCATCAGTTGCTGATTCAAACGTTTTCGGAGGGCGTTCAGATCTATGGAAAAGGGATTGAAGGATTATACTTAGACACCGGAAAGACAGTGCAGTTGCGTTTTCAGGTAGACCGGCCAGGTGACTACGAATTCAAGTGCGATCTCCATCCGTCCATGAGGGGTGAATTATTGCTGTTCCACGTGGATGTGGTGTAAGAGTCCGGCTCCCTGGATGTGCTTCCCGGCACGTAATGCCTGAGAAATAAGCAGGGGCGCTCCTCGCACTTCCGTCCGAAGCCATCCGGCATGAGCCTCTGAGTCGGAAGAAGGGATACAGTGGGTGGCCGAGAAGAAACCACGTCAGGTATGCAGACATGTACTGGAGTTCCGGGAGTGACGCAATTTTGTCAAGCCATGTCCTGGCCCCATACTCTCTTTCGATATCCCCCGCTCGTGTTGGATCTTCAAAGGGTGGTCTCCAGAAAGGTGAGGCAAGAGGATGAACAATTCGCATCAGCAATCAGACCAGCCTGGATGGCTGGCATTGTTCCTCAAGGAACTGGTGAGTATGCCTCGAAAGCACATCGTTGTCTTTTTGATCTTCACCGTGCTCCTGGTCCTTCTGGAGATAGAGGTCACGGAGGGATGGCATCTGACTCACATCGTAGAGGTCGTGGGCGCTATGCTGCTGTTCTATCTCTCGTGGGCATTTTGGCGGTGCACACAGAAAAAGGATGGAAGGGGAAGTCTCTTATAAACATTCTGGCACCTGCCTGGTGTTTGAATGAAGTTGAAAGAAGTGGAAAGGGGCTTCGGAGAGATGATGGCACCATTTCGAAGGCAGACTCCGGCCCTAGGGCGGCTTCTCGGTTGCGCACTTCCCCGTTTTGGTTTTTTAGGGCTGTTGTGGTATGTCCTCACCGATGGCCATGAGACCTCATGGGGAATAGGGATTCCGGTTCTTATTACCGGGACCTGTGCACGGCCATGGTCATGCTGAACAAATAATGGTGGGATTAAAAAAAATTGTCTTTGGCACGACCAAGGGCCGCAGGGTGGACAAGAACACAACACGAACCCAGGGGGTCCTACCCTAAAGGAAACCTGAAAAACCCCACAACTCATGTGCCATGCTTCTGAGCGGCATTCCCTTCCTTATCTAAGTCTTCAGTGGGGACCTCACCGTTTTTTTCCAATGCCAGGAGACGTTTTCCTTCCGAACGATGCATGGCGGCCATTTCTCGTAGCTCTTTTGCCGACTTCCATCGCGACGAGGCGATCAGCATCCACCCCGTCCTGGTAAAGCCCTTGGGATCCATATGAGGCTTTTCTGCAAGGCTTATGGCCCGCTGTTCCAATCTCACCGCTTCACTTTGAAGCTCATCGGCTTTTTGATCATAGAGCTGCGCCATCTCTAATAAATCGGCACCCGTCCAGGGTTTCTC
>DOFS01000136.1 GCA_003523945.1 Nitrospiraceae bacterium
CCCTTCCAACGACTCGCCTTGCCGATTGAAAAAATGGCACCTTCTCAGGATCCAATGTTTGCGGGGCTGGGACAGGCAATGCGAGTGGGGACGGACCTTCTTGCCGCCCTTATCGTCGGTGGATTCCTTGGTTGGTTAATTGATTCGTATGTGTTGGATACCACGCCGTGGGGTGTGGCGATAGGACTGGTACTGGGATTAATCGCTGGAGTTCGCAACGCCTACCGTGCAGCTCAGCGTTGGAAACAATGAGTCGCTAGACACAAGGTTTAGTTTTGGAAGATCCGTTACATCCCTTCGAGCTTCATAACTTTCTCCCGCTTTCCATTTTCGGCCTTGACGTTTCCGTCAATAAGGCTGTCTTGATGATGTGGGTCGTGGTGGGACTGGTTACTTTCATATTATTGAAAGCTGGTGGCGCCAGGGCACTTGTGCCGTCTAAGCTCCAAAGTCTTGCGGAGTTGCTGGTCGACTTCATTCGCGGGATTATTCACGACACGATGGGGGCCTCCGGGATGCGATATTTTCCGCTCATCAGCGCCCTCTTTTTGTTTATCCTATTTTCAAACCTGGTCGGTCTTATACCTGGATCCTATACCATTACCAGCCAAATTATTGTGACCGGCGTGTTCGCTGTAGGCGTCTATCTACTTAGCCTTATCGTCGGATTTCAACTCCATGGGGCAAAATTCCTGGGTATACTCGTTCCCCCTGGAACGCCAGGGTGGCTCCTACCCTTAATGATTCCCATTGAATTGATCAGTCAGTTAGCGAGACCAATCTCCCTGGCCGTCCGATTATTCGCCAATATGACTGCGGGGCATGTGATTCTTGGGGTGTTGTTCGGCCTCACCATTGCCGGCGGCCTCCTGATAGGATGGCTGCCTTTTTCATTTACCATCGCACTCTATGGATTAGAAGTCGGGATTGCCTTCATTCAGGCCTATATTTTTACGGTTTTAACCTGCGTCTATATTGGTGACGCGATGCATTTACACTAATTTGCACTCGAACCAAACGATCATGGGACGTTTCTACAATTAGTCCCTTTTAAACTGGGAGGACAACACTACAATGGATTCTGCAGCAGCAGCACTTTTGGGAATGGGCCTAGCGGCGGCGGGCTTTGCAGGTGCCGGTATCGGCATCGGGTACATTTTCGGAAAAATGATTGAGGCGGTTGCCCGTCAACCCGAGGCAGAAGCCCGTGTCGGCAAGTACATGTGGATCGGGTTTGCCTTGGTCGAAGCCATTGCGCTCTACGGACTGGTCATCGCCTTTATCATCATGGGCAAAGGATAAAGGGCTCCTGACCTATGCCACAATTTGACTCACATTTCTTTTCGTCACTGATATTTTGGGAACTTTTGTCATTTGGGATCCTCCTATGGGTGCTCTATAAGTACGCCCTCCCCCCGATCCTGGAAACACTGGAAACCCGAGAACGAAAGATCAGGGAAAACCTCGACCAGGCCGAGCAAAACCGACTAGCAGCAGAAGCAAAGCTCAAGGAATACGATGCCAAGCTTCAGTTGGCTGCCAAAGAAGTGGAAACGATCCTGGCAGAGGCCAAGCAACAGGCTCAACGACTGCTTGATGAAAATGAGCAGCGGCTTCGTGCAGAATCCCAGAGGATTAAAGAGGAAACGACTCAAGACATTGAGCGGGAGCGGCGTAAGGCCATTCAGGATATCAAGACCCAATCCGCTGAGTTAGCCATCCTGGTTGCGGAAAAGGTGATTGGTCGAAGCTTATCGGACGACGATCATCGTCGATTTGCCCAAGAGGCTCTCGCAGCTGTCGCTAACCATTCTAAAAACTAAGTCTTTGCCACTTCCCACGGAATACCCTTAGTATCGTCGGCTATTCCCTTCCGGGAACGTTACATCAAAACGTCAGACCCAATAGAAAAAGAGGGAAGCATCACTTCCCTCTTTTTTTGTGATTTTTCCACGATCGCATTAGAGGGAGAAATACTGAACCAGAACTCTCCCTGCAGACTATTTAACAAAATCCATGGAAAACCATTCGCCAAAGCTCAGGGCATGCTTTTTTCAATCTCCGTTAAAAGAAGATTTGCTCCTCCAGGCCGATACCCTTCTAAGTCTAGCGTGATCGTTTGAAATCCCAGCTTTTTAAATTCCTCCACTAAACGGGATCTTCCCGGTTCTTCCGTCAACATCGACATTTGGGTTGGGTCAATCTCGATTCTCGCCAAATCGCCGTGAAGGCGAACCCGCACTTGCGTCACTCCTTGAGCCACCAACAAGGCCTCGGCACGCTCTACCCGTGAAAGATAGGCTTTTGTAATGGGAAGACCACGGGTAATTCGTGAAGATAAACAGGCGGCGGCAGGCTTATTCCAATTTGCCAACCCCAAACCTTTTGCCAATTCGCGAATATCCGCCTTGCCGAATCCCGCTTCAACCAAAGGACTCCGCACGCCGAGTTGTCGGGCCGCATTGATACCGGGACGATCTTCTCCTAAGTCATCCACATTGGTACCGTCTACGATTGTCTGAAATC
>DOFS01000267.1 GCA_003523945.1 Nitrospiraceae bacterium
GCCAAAAACAGATTTCCTCGACGAGAACCGGCAGATGAACATCATTCATTCACATTTTGTTTCATTTTTAAAAAATAGGCGGAAATCATCCCACTTTCTCCCACTTCCCCAGTATACATTCAGGAACTATGTTGTCAAGCATTCAAAAAGAATGTCAAAAGATGAAAGCTAGGAATCCGGAAAGCCAGTAACCAGCACAAAAAAACCAGGAAACATCATGGCCATGGCCAATGGCTCTTTCAAGGATACAATGTATAGAGCATCCTGGGGAATGGAATCGTTTCTCGAACATGGTCCAACCCACAAATCCAGGCAACCACCCGCTCAATCCCCATTCCAAAACCAGCATGAGGAACCGTCCCATATCTCCTCAGATCCACATACCACTTAAAGGCCTCTTCAGGAAGATCGTGAGCTTGAATTTGCGCGAGCAATTCATCCAAATTATGGATTCGTTGGCCCCCTCCAATGATTTCCCCATAGCCCTCAGGTGCTAACATATCCATACACAACGCCAAGTCCGGCCGCTCTGGATCTTTAGCCATATAAAATGCTTTGGCGGCAGCCGGATACCGGTGCACAATTACCGGACGGTCAAACTCCTGCGCCAAAGTCGTTTCGTCATCAGCTCCGAAATCGTCACCGAATTCAATGGCGATCCCCTTTTGTTGAAGACGCGTCAGAGCTTCCTCATAGGTAATCCGGGGAAACGGGCTGGCCATGGCTTCTAGTTTAGGAATATCCCGCTCTAAGATTTCCAGTTCAGTTCGGCGGGTCTCTACAACCCGCTGAATAACCGTCGAGACCAATTCCTCTGCCAGTTGGATCGCATCTGGTAGCTCCGCAAACGCCATTTCCGGCTCAACCATCCAAAACTCCATCAGGTGTCGTCGCGTCTTGGATTTTTCAGCCCGAAAAGTTGGGCCAAAACAGTATATTTTCCCAAAAGCCGCCGCAGCCGCTTCTCCATATAATTGACCGCTTTGCGCCAAATAGGCTACCTGGTCAAAATACTGCGTTTGGAATAAGGTCGTGGTGCCCTCGCAGGCGTTGGGAGTAAATATCGGCGTATCGATTAAGGTAAAGCCTAGATCATCAAAAAAGTTCCGACAGGTCCGAATAATTTCATGGCGAACTCGTAAAATGGCGTGCTGACGTCGCGACCGCAACCAGAGATGCCTGTATTCCATTAAGAATCCAACCCCATGGTCTTTCGGTTGAATGGGAAAGGGTTCCGCAACATGAATGACCTCAATTGTGGATACATCAAGCTCAAATCCGCCCGGCGCTCGAGCATCCTTTCGAGGTTTTCCACGCAGAACCACAGAAGACTCCTGGGTCAACTGACTACACAAGGAAAATTGGTCGTCACCCACCTCTCCCTTGCTTAGAATAGCCTGGAGATCTCCTGTGCCATCACGCACCGTCAAAAAGGTTAACTTTCCACTTGAGCGTCGATTGCGAACCCACCCTTTGATGATAATGACCTGGCCCTCAAACTGCGCAATTTGTTCAATCGAAACGACCGACTGTTCCGGCATGATACTGCTCCCTCTCTCTCGCACGAAGAATGAATTGACACCTTGAAAATTCAGCCGCTATGATAATTTGTCTACAAATAGACACTTAGAAACGTAAGGAGGCTTTCGAAATGAGTTACACCATCACCGTTAGCGAATTAAAATCACGCATAGATAAGGGCGATAAGATTTTCTTGTTGGATGTCCGAGAACCTCATGAATACTCCCTGGCGAAAATAGATGGATCAGTCCTGATTCCCTTGGGCCAGGTCCCTCATTCTCTGAAACAGTTGGACCAGAATGCTGAGATTGTTGCGTATTGCCACAAAGGAATGCGGAGCGCCGATGCCGTGGGGTTTCTTTTGCAGCAAGGATTCTCGAATGTCAAAAATCTGATTGGAGGAATCGACGCCTGGTCTCTTGAGATCGATCAATCCGTTCCCAGGTATTAATAATCCCTGGGTTTTCAGGAACAATCAATCTCATGACGACGCCCATCCGAGAAGTTATTTTCCGTCTCCCCGGAAAAAATCCACGGTTCGGGTCAGTCCTTCCTGCAGAGAGACCTGTGGATCCCAGCCAAACACCTCTCGAAGTTTTGTCACATCCAACACACTTCGAAATTGCTCACCGATCTTTGCCGCTCCATATAAATCTTTGCATTGACTCTTCGTTAAGTCCTTAATAATGCCATAACATTCATTGACAGTGGTCTCCTGGCCAGTTCCCACATTGTAAATTCCCTGAACATCTTCTCCCAAAGTCACCAAAATGGCTTCCACCACATCTTCCACATAGACAAAATCTCTTGTCTGCTTTCCGGTTCCATTGACAATCGGTTGGCCTCCATTCAGCATCAGTTTTGAGAAAATGGCCACGACGCCCGCCTCTCCCTCAGAATCTTGCCTGGGCCCATAGACATTCGAAAAACGAAGAGCTACATACCGGAGGCCCGTAGCAGTCGCATAATAGGCTAGATATTTTTCCCCAGCCAGCTTACTTATTCCATAAGGGGAAAGAGGGTCTGTCCTGTGTGATTCTGGGGCCGGGAATATTTCCTGTTCCCCATAGACCGCGCCACCCGACGACGCAAACGTCACCTTTCGCACGCCATGCTTCACCGCGTGCTCTAAAACATTGATGGTCCCTAAAATATTGACTTGCGCATCAAACCCCGGATCTTCTGTTGAATGGCGAACATTCATTTGCGCCGCCAGATGCACCACAATAAGGGGACGCTCATTTCGGAACACCCGCTCCATTCGTTTACTCTGGATATCCATTTTGTAAAACTGGGCTTTTTTATTAATATTTTTTCGTTTTCCTGTTGAAAGATTATCAACAACGATGACCTCATTACCTTCTTGAATCAACCGGTCAACCAGATGCGACCCAATAAACCCAGCTCCCCCCGTCACCAGAAATTTTGTAGACATGTCCGACTTTCTCCTTTTACATGATTAGGTTAAGGGGCTACCGGGAGCAATCGGCTTGCTTCCTTCAGTACACTGCTTTCCGTTTTTTTTCATTCCGACTAACATCTCTTTGTTTCCTTTTTTCCCCAACACAGTGGAATCCATGACCCCGATGACCTCAAGCTGAAGGCTACGGGCATAGTCCACAAAGCGGTCCCTGACTTGGTCACGCAGTCGTTCGTCACGGACAATGCCCCCTTTTCCGACCTGTCCTTTCCCAACTTCAAACTGGGGCTTGACCAATGCGACAAGGTACGCCTGCTCGCTCATGACTGGTAAAATTACCGGCAATACCAATCGAAGTGAGATAAAAGAGACATCAATGACGGCCAGATCAACCGGCTCAGGAATATCGTGTGGACACAGATTGCGAATATTGAACCGATCCATCACCACAACACGAGGATCCGATCTCAGCCTCCAATCCAACTGCCCATATCCTACGTCAATGGCATAGACCCGACTGGCGCCACGTTGCAACACACAATCGGTGAACCCCCCCGTGGAGGCACCCACATCCATAACCACACAGCCTGAACAGGAAACTAGAAACGCATCCAAGGCTGGCGCCAACTTTTCACCTGCTCGGCTGGCATAAGCCCATTCCGGCTTCGTCACTTCCAGCGAAACGGTTGTCGCGACCAGTTTTCCCGGCTTATCAATTAGGATCCCATCGACTTTCACTCGCCCGGCAAGAATAAGGCGACTGGCTTGCTCCCTGCTTGAAACCAGCGCATGAGTCAGGACAAGGGAGTCCAGTCGTTCTTTTGAGGGTTTTCGGGAGGGGACTGATGGCTGAACAGCCTTCATATCTTCATGACTACGAAGAAGCAGACAATACAAATCCTGCCGGTTGACAGAGAGAGCAGCGAAGGAAGATCGGAGTTCTAGGATTCTGGTGGATTGGTATCCTCCACCGAAAAAGCCTGTATACGTTTCCGTCCATCCTTGTCTTGCACAAGGATTTCCACCTTGCGTTCTGCATCATCCAGCATTTTTAGACAGGTTTTTGAGAGTTTGACCCCTTCCTCAAAGATCCTCAAGGATTCATCTAAGGAAAGCTCCCCACGCTCCAATTCAGACACAATAGTTTCTAAGCGGGACAACGCTTTTTCAAATTTCAGTACAGCCATGAATTTAATCCGAATAAGATTAGTGATTCGGTTCAATTGGGATGAAGGAGCCCTGCTCCATCAATCTCACATGCATTATAGCCATGCCGGAGCATGAAGCAAAAGGAAATTTCTTACGATGAAGAATCGGTCCGCTGAACAAGGCAAATCAATTCGCCTTCATGAAGTCTGGCGCGTACGGACTCTCCCACAGCAACTTCAGTTGCTTGCTTCACCACTTTTCCACTTCGCAAGGTATGAACAATGCTATATCCTCGTGCTAAGACCGCGAGGGGACTTAACTGGTTCAGTTGAGACATCCATAACTCTGTTTGATGGCGTTTTGCAAGGATACACGCCGACATCCCTCGAACAAGCCGAATGCCTCGTTCGACCAAAGCCAGTTCCTGCCGATGAATATCAATCAGGGGATTCTTCTCCCAAATCGCTGATTGGTGACTCAGCAACTGCACCTGGAGATTCCGGCACCACTGTTTCATTTTGACATAGAGTTGGCGCTCTAACTCATCCACCTGTTGCACGAATTGCCCCAGTACGAGTCTAGGTTCAGGCAATCGTGCGATCATGTCCTGGACTTGCCCCTTCCACGCTACGCTCAGACTCCGAATAGACCGTTCCAATCGTACTCGATGATTCTCCAGATGCTGCCTGACCGTCGAGCAATCAGGAACCACCACCTCTGCTGCGGCAGAAGGAGTGGGAGCCCGATAATCAGCGGCTAAGTCCGCTAGGGTCACATCGGTTTCATGGCCAACAGCAGACACCACCGGTATCCTGGAAGAGGCGATAGCTCTCACCACAATTTCTTCGTTAAATGCCCAGAGATCTTCTAATGATCCTCCACCTCGCCCGACAATTAACACATCCAATTCGTCCAATTCGTTGAGCGTCCCAATAGCCTTAGCGATTTGCCCGGCAGCCTCATTCCCCTGCACAGGAACCGGAGCAATCAGAACCTGCGCAAGAGGCCAACGTCGATGGATGATGGTCAGCAGATCATGGATTGCCGCACCGAAAGGTGACGTCACCAGGCCAATCCGCTGAGGGTACAAAGGGAGTATGGTTTTTCTAGAAGCTTCAAATAGGCCTTCAGATTCCAATTGCGCCTTTAATTGAATAAAGGCTAATTGCAACGCCCCAATGCCCTTGGGCTCTATTGCTTCTAGGAGTAATTGATAGTCCCCTCGTGGTTCATAAACTGAGAGACGACCGAATACGAAGACCTCCAAACCATCCTGAAGCGCGAATTTCAGCCGTTCCGCTTGACTGCGAAAGAGTACAGCCCTGACCTGACTTGACTTGTCTTTCAAGGTGAAATACCGATGCCCCGAAGACGGGCATCGAAGATTAGAAATTTCCCCTTCCACCCAAAGTGGGGGGAAATTTTGTTCAAGCGTTGAACGAATCTGTCGGCTGAGAGCCGAGACGGTAAGTACTGAAGGGAAAAGCCCCGACACGAAGATGCCTCACTCAAACACACGAAGACGCGTGATGTGAGCAGTTTTCCCAGTTGCGTGATTAATATTCAATACGGCCGCACTTAAGACAGAAGGCCCGGTCGCCACTTCGAATCTTCTAGGAAGCTGAGTCAGAAACTTTTGAATGACCAAGTTTGGTTTCATCCCAATGACGGATTGAACAGGGCCTGTCATCCCGACATCGGTTAAATACCCTGTCCCCTGAGGTAAAATTTGTTCATCAGCCGTTTGGACATGTGTATGCGTTCCAAGGACCGCAGAAACCTTGCCATCTAAAAAATACCCCATGGCCATTTTTTCTGACGTGGTTTCGGCATGCATATCCACAAGAATACAGTGAGTCTGCGCCGTTAATTGAGCCAGTTCGCGTTCAGCAACACGAAAAGGACAGTCCACCATAGGCATAAACACTCGTCCCATGAGTTGCAAAATCCCTAAGCGCTCCCCATTGACTGTTTCCACAACACACGTACCATTTCCTGGAACTCCATCGGGATAATTCGCGGGACGGATCACCCGCCGCTCTTTTTGCAGATACTCTAAAGCTTCACGTTTATCCCAGGCATGATTACCTAATGTAATGACGGAAAGACCTAAATCGAACAAATCTTCGGCCACATCCTGTGTGATGCCAAACCCACCTGCCGCATTTTCTCCATTACCGACAACCAGATCAATCTGATGCTCCTTAATAACCATTGAGAGGTGCTTTAAAATCACTCGACGGCCTGGCTCTCCCATGATATCTCCGATAAACAGTACGTTCATTGTTTCCTTTGCTCACAGAGCTATTTGGCAAATTCAATAAATCGGTTTTCACGAATAACCGTCACCTTGATCTGTCCAGGGTATGTCAATTCTTGTTCGATCTTTTTCGCCAAATCTCGAGATAAGGCAAAACTTTCACTGTCGTTTAACTCCCCCTGGCGGATAATCACCCGAATTTCACGCCCGGCCTGAATCGCATAGGCCTTATCAACGCCTGTAAACCCAGTGGCTAACGATTCCAATTTTTCCAATCGCTTCACATAGGCCTCGAGGGTTTCGCGTCTGGCGCCCGGACGGGCTGCCGAGAGGGCTTCCGCAGCCGCCACCAATACTGATTCCGGACAGAGCGGTTCAACTTGCTCATGATGAGCAGCAATGGCATTCACAATGAGTTCCGACTCTCCATATTTCTTGGCCAATTCCGCACCAAGCATTGCGTGCGTCCCTTCCTCTTCGTGGCTGACCACTTTTCCAATATCATGCAGTAGGGCTCCCCGCTTAGCCAATTTCACATCCAAGCCCAGCTCTGCAGCCATAATCCCACAAATATAGGAGGCCTCCCTGGCGTGATATAAATTATTTTGTCCGTAACTGGTTCGGTATTTCAGGCGACCTAATAATTTGACAATTTCGGGGTGGAAGTCTGAAAGACCGACTTCAAAGATGACTTTTTCGGCATCATCTCGCATTAATTTGTCCAGGTCACCTTTGACTTTTTCTACGACTTCTTCAATCCGCGTCGGGTGAATACGACCATCCTGCATGAGGCGTTCCAGCGCAATTTTTGCAACCTCCCTCCGAAGGGGATCGAATCCGGACACGATCACCGCCTCGGGGGTTTCGTCGATGATAAGATCTACCCCGGTTGCCGCCTCCAATGCTCGAATATTTCTTCCCTCGCGACCAATAATCCTTCCTTTCATGCTATCATTCGCAAGAGGCACGACTGAAATCGTGGCTTCGTTGACGTAATCTCTCGTGATCCGCTGGATCGACCGGGTCACAATTTCTCTAGCTTCCCGTTCAGCCGTTTCTTTCGCCTCATCCAAAATTCTTTTTGTTAATAACGCCGCATCCATTCGTGCTTCACTTTCAATTTCACTCAATAACTGACGCTTAGCTTCTTCGGCTGTAATTCCTGCCACCTGCTCCAAGGCGAGACGGTGCTCTTTAATGGCTTGGTCGCACGCCGCAGCTTTATTTACCAGAGCTTCTTCCTTCTCCTTGATGGAACGCTCTTTTCGGCGCATCTCCTCATCGCGTTTTTCAAATTGGTTGATTTTTCGCTCAAGAGCCTCTTCACGCTGAATGATTTTTCTATCAGCGGCCTGAATCTCATTTCTCTTTTCCTTCTCTTTTGATTCAAGTTCAGACTTGGCTTGAAACAATAGATCCTTTGCTTCGATTTTCGCTTCTTTGACCAGATTTTCGGCCTCTCGCTGAGCATTTTGCGTAAGCTGGTGGGCTTGCTCTTCAGCCGCAGAACGACGTTTCAAGTCTCTTTGCTGCTGATACACCTTCGATAACGCAAATCCAACAAAAAGCCCGATCACCACTGCCAGTATGGGAATTACCATGTCCATTGGTTAGCTCCTATTCGTTTCCTCTTGTCATCATTAAGAAAAAGATTCATTTTCCCTTCGTCAGGCGGAACGCTACCCACCAAACGAGAAGGGAAAACCAAAATTAAGGAAGGAAAACGAAAACTGGAGAAAGGCCTACCTGATAGGACAAAAGACCCAGATTTGCAGGGAACGAAGCGGTGGAAAATTAGGGCAACTCTCTAAGCCAGAAGAGGCCATAGCACCACGCAAAGGACTCACCCAATGAATCCAGCCTTCCCATTTAATGCTCAACAGAGAAGGACGTGGATACAACACAGGCCAAAAATTTAAAATTTTCAGATCAAAAGGCGAGACATTCCGCCAGAAATGAGCCCCTTGCTTCTTCAAGAACGATTTCCAAGAATTCAACCTGCCCTCAGAGTAAATTTTCCGACCTCTTACGATCCCATCATACAAAAAACCCACAATGACTATGAAAATTATTGCCATAGTGGGCCTCCAGTTCAGTTCCCCCTGTTAAGGGGATATTCCTTTCTTTCTTTGCAATTCAATAACTTATGAACTCTAAAATATCAGAAGACATGGAGGCATTTCAATAATGAGGCCATTGTGATGGGAATAGACCGAAAAGTTCCCGCCAACGAACGGGACAAAGCACTTCAACCAATTGATTTCAAAGGTAATACGTAGTTACCGGTGAAGAAGAGTGGGCAAAGTCAAAAAGTCGGCTCCAAAAAACATGAAGCCACGATTTTTCATGCGCACACTAATAACACTACTAATATTGGAAAGGTTAATGCGGGTTGGTCTCGAGGTGTTTTTCTATCGTTTCCAGCAGGACTTGGGTCCGTCGCTCAATCTCAGCTTCTCCAAACTGCCGGTGTCTCTCTTGCCGAAAGAGCTGATCGGTAATGTTAATGGCGGCCAAAATAGCCAGTTTAGTGGGGGTACTTGTTCGCGTTTTTTGAGCAAGGGTTCGCATTTGCGCATCAACATACCCTGCTAACTCATGAAAATATTCCTCATCACCCTCTCCTTGAAGAGAGATTCGATGACCAAAGATTTCAACTTCAATGGTCCTCGTCATTCTTAAATTCCGTAAGTTAATCGCTCGAGCGGTCTAAGAATTCAAGTTCGCCCAGGACTTTTTCAATTCTTGATCGAATCGTAGTCCGCTCTTCCTCCCACCCTTCAGACATTTCTTCGTGTTTGGCTAGCCGTTCTCGAGTCGACTCCAACTCTTGTTCAAGATGGGATTTATTCTGCCGTAATTCAATGACCAGATCGAGTAATTTCTTAACCCGAGCCTCCAACGTTTCTAATTTTTCCACACTCACCGGCACGCCTCCTTATTCGCAAGCTCAATCGAGCCGGACTATAATTCGTTCAACAAAACCTGTCAAGAGAAACACCCCGGCAAACATCCCCGAACAGAGTGCGATAAATTCGATAACTTCCGAGTACACGTTTCACGTATTCACGAGTTTCTCGATATCCAATTAACTCGACAAACTCATCAGGATCCCGCTGACCATTTTGCGCAATCCATCGTTTGACCGCCTGAGGCCCAGCATTATACGCGGCCACCGAATAAATAATATTATCTTGGAATTCATTCAGTAATTGCCCCAAGTAATATGTCCCCAATTGAATATTACGATTAGGTTCATCCAGGCCCTGTCGATCAGATTTTAAGTCTTTCAACCCTAACTGGCGACTAACTTTTTTGGCTGTCGCTGGCATGAGTTGCATCAGGCCAATTGCGCCAACCGGTGAGACCACGCGAGCGCTGTACAGGCTTTCTTCACGAATAAGCCCCGCGACTAAAAACGGATCCACATGCTTGGGGGAAAAAGATTGAATGACCGCTTGATAGCCCATGGGAAAAGCCCCCAACCAGGCCGCGGACGAAGGAGGAAGTCGTCCTTTCCGCAGGGTCGCGCCAAAATGCCGAATAGATAATCGAATCCCGACATCGTACGCTCCAACTTCGCTTGCTAACGAGACCAATTGAGAAAAAGCTTGGGGATCCGCTCCGAACCGGGTAAACACAACCTCAAGCTCTTGAACTGCCTCCTTATACAGGCGAAGGGTTCGTAACGCTTGAATTTTTTGATAATGAATATCCTGCTGAAGCTGAGCGGGAGTCCCCACATTCATGGTGTCACTTGAGGTTAACACGGCCCGTTGTTTCGTCGATAATTGCGTGGGACCGAGTCTCAGGTCCGCCAACTGCCCATAATAGGTAAATGGGTATTCCTGATTTAAGTTTTTCAAACGTTGTCTCGCGGGCACCATCTGCCCAAGATGTTCCTGAGCGCGAGCCAGCCAATAGGAGGCTTGGGAGGCCGCATGCAGGGAAGAGTCGGATTGAGGCGTTCCGGCCGCCTGGATAATCTCCTGAAAAATCTCAATGGCTTCCCTATATTGCTTTTGTTGATAATGAATCCACCCTACTCGCCACAGCGCGTCCAAACGCTGCGTTAGTGTATGAGCCACAGCGCCTGCCTGCCTATAAGCCTTCCCAGCCTCTTGCCAACGGGAATGATCTTCTAACCAAATCCCGTAAAAAATAAGCAGCAACGCTTGTTGATCACCGGTTACTGTATCAACCGGGAGGGTTCGGACATGAGCCTCCAATTCCGGCCCTTTGCCCTGACGCAAATACACTCGCCCCAACCAGACCCACGCATCATCTTTTCTGGAGGAGGAGGATCGCGATAGTGAGGTCAAAATCGCTTCAGCCTGGTCATACCGTTTTAAACGAACAAGAGCCATGGCCAATGTGTATTGAGTTTGAAAAAATTGCGGAGTGGGGGAAGACGAAGACAGAAAGCGTTGAAATTCCAGAACGGCTTCCTCCAAAGCCCCCCCGTTATATAAAGCCATGCTGCGTTTGTATTGCTCTTCCAGTGATGGCAAAAACAAGGAACCCAATTCTCGGCGTAGCCAAGACTCAGCCTGCACTCGCTCTGAAGCTAAGGGGAATTTCCACCAGAATTCCCGGAAAATCTCAATAGCCTTTTCCCGTTGTCCCAGTTCGACCGCACATAGGCCACTCTTGTGGAACGCTTCCGCGGCTTTGGGATGATCGGATTTTAGGCTAAGAGCCTGAGACCACGTGGAGAGAGCTGCTTCGCAATCCCCCATCTTCATCAAAGTATCCCCCGCCCAATAAAGTGCTTCAGGTCGAAGCAATGAGTCGGCATAGTCTTCATTTACCTGTTGAAAAGCCTCTGCGGCCTCTTTTCCTAATCCAGCATGGGCATATGCCTGCCCCAACCAAAAGGTGAGATAATCCCCCAGAACGGGAAAATCATGAACAGAGGCTTGTAACAGAGGGATTGCCTCAAGAGGGGAGGATTCCTTCAGCCAATATCCATAGCGGAACCCGGCACCTTTTGCCAATGCCGTATCACCATAGGCTGTAACGATCTGGCGAAAAAATTTTGCATGGTTGAAGCTAACACCGGAATCATCCTCAGATGATTCTAGTTGCTCAAGGAATTGCGCAACACACTCTTCAGGATTTTGACACGGAGCAAAAGGAGGGTCTAGGGACACGACCGTCCGAGGCAGGAAAAGGATGCATCCCCCCAAGATTACTCCTACAATCTGGTGAATCGACAAAATCCTCATGACAGGCCTCAATTCATAATTTATCAGCTTACCCAGTATTCGTCTTGCATACAATCACCTGCTCGCTAGGAAATTTCAATCAGAAACATCATAAGACGAGTCGTCCGGTGGCATAAGCATAATCCCCCTCTTTTGGAAAGCAAAGGACGCCCCCTTTCAAACCAATCCTACACGCTCTTCCTGGTAATGGGAACCCAACAAATTCTTGGTTTTTAGACTTGACCGACGCACCCAAAATGAGAAAATGGAATGGCAAATGCTGCCGATGGTAGGGAAAAACAACTCTGTAAACACGCGCGAGGAAAATTGAAGCCCATCCTGCCCCTGTCGTAGGCGTTAAGCTATTCTAAAGCTCAGAGAACTGCCAGTTGCTGAATATTTCGCATCCAGCCTTGCCAAAGCGGCAAATCCTTCCACAGTCCTAATCGGGTTAAATACGCTTCCCCCTCTCTTCCAATGACTCCATCCCCATCCTGAGCGATTCCTCCCCCCTCAACAAAATTGGCGGCATACACCGCTGTCAAAGGGCAGAAGGTCGTATGGGAGAATTTCAACGGATCATCATGGAACGCCACAATTCCAAGTAATACTTCATCTATCCCCCATCGTGCCAGAAAAGTGGCTCCACTTTCACTGTGAGTACATCCTAAAACCTGTTTTTCCAACCTCGCCAGGTCCCATCCCCGACATTGGGCTATTTTTACAATAGAGTTAAACACCTCTGGTTGCTGCGTCAAAAACACGAGCATGCCAATATCATGAAGCACCCCTCCCACAAACGATAACCAGACCGTGCGTTGACTCGATCCCCGATTCAAGGCAATCAGTGCAGCAAGGTATCCTGTTCGGAGGCTATGGCGCCACACGGCTGCAATACATGAAGACTCCAGCGCACATCCCTCGGATAAGAGAAACACTTCGACCCCAAGATGTAAGGCACGCTCCAGATCAACTGGGATTATTCCTGCCTCACTTGCCACGGCACGTACGTGTTCTTCCACCGCACGGTCAAGATGAGATAACACTGGTAGTTGAAGCTCATTAAGATTTGATTGCCCACTCATTAAAAACCGGGAAGAAAAAAATCGGATCCAGGGCGTCAGTTGGCTTCCAGCACGAAAGGGAAATACCCGGTCCTCATGGACCATTTCTCCGTCTCCATTCCAAGAATCACCAACTATTCGACGCCAATATTCCGTCACGTACGATACTCCCAATTACATAAAAGGCTTGCGTACGCCGGACAGGCCCCGCACACTCCTTTGAAATTTTTCTCGGTTTCACCAGACGGACTCTTGAGGTAAGAACCCGCTAGACAGGACATGAAGAATGCCAAGGGAAAGAAAGAGGCACCAGAACAGCGCAACACTCACGAAATGCCGGTCAGAAAGAAGGCCTGAAATCGTTGGAGGAAGAATTTACAAGTCGGGAAAATGAAAATTTCCTGGCAGGTCAAGAAAAAACGTGGCGCCTTGTCCCACGCCTCCACTTTGGGCACGAAGAGTCCCACCCATATTTTTGGCCATCAAGGCACCATGATGCAGACTCAAACCCCGTCCTCCATGCTTGGTGCTATACCCTTGCCCAAAAATTTTCGTAAGATCGTCATAATGAATACCGCAGCCACAATCCTGCACTTCAAGGCAAATAGAATCGGGAGGGCCAATAATGAGCTTGATGCGCACAATTAAGCTTCTCGGTGAAACCGAATCCATCGCCTGACAGGCGTTGCGAATGAGATCCACCAAAATTTGAAGGAGTTGATGCTTATCCACGATGAGTTGTGGTACCTCCTGAAATTCCTGAATCACCTCAATTTTATTTTCCTCCAACATTCCTCGATTCACTGCCAGGGCCTCGTCTACCACCTCCCCCACACATACCGGTTCGGTCATCCCACTTGGCTTAGCCAGATCCTGTTGAGCCGCAACACATTGCTGCGCATGCCCAGCATTCTCACGCAAACGATCCAATTCCAACAGCGCCACTCGCTTTTCTTCCATTAGCTGTCCTGATAATTTCGCCAAATAACCAGGAACTTGTTTCCCCTTGGGATTCTGCGACAAGTAGGTTCCAAGATCTTCACGATGCTTGTCTAATAACTGTGAGATCCGACCCACATCGCCCACCATCGAAGTTTTCAATAAATCTGTTATGACCCCAATAGACACATTAATGCTATTTAACACATTGCCCACGTTGTGCAGGATATCCGTCGCCACCTCTGCCATGCCCAGCTGCCGGGACGTTTCCACTAACTGCTCATGCAACTGTAATTTCTCGTCCTCCATCCGTTTTCGTTCGGTGATATCCTGTGCCACACACACCAAGCCCTGAAATTGCCCCTGCAGATCCTGCATCATCGAGCCGGAGACCGAAATGGTAATTTTCTGACCCTCATGAGTCAAAAAACTAGATTCCACCCCGCTCACCGATCCTTGAAGTAAGAGATTTTCGATGATGGCTCCTTGGGAAAATTCTTCCCCAAAAATCAACCCGGGCGACTCCCCAATGAGTTCATGCTCTTGATAGCCTAAAAGATTGAGCAAGGAAGGATTCACCGCCCCAATGGTCATATCGGCGTTAATGACTAACAGGGAATCCGCCATGGATCGGAGAATATTATCAACATAATATCTGGAAGCCGCCAACTCACCGCGAGCCGATTCCAATGCTCCCGTCGCCTCTGCACCATTAGTGGCAGGGGTATCCAGATGGGGGTCAGAGGAATACCCGTTTCCACCCGAATAGGTTGCCCTAAACACAGGCTCAACAGAATTCGAATTAGGCATGCTCAAACAACAGGCCAATTGAAAGACCTCTTCTGCAAGAATTGGGACCCGAAGAAAGGCCCATTGCTCGGGCCGGCTCACAATCAGACGATGAGGCCATGACGCACGATCAGGCGAAGAGCAGACGATGCACCGTAGGGCTTGATCGCGTTCCCACAGCCGCTCAACCAGATCTCGGACCACTTCCCATTCCCCAGAACCCACATCGATAACAACGAGAGTAAAAGGATTGCCGGTTGCTTGAGCCTCTGCGACCTTTGCTAAGACCTGAGACCCCATTTCCACGCTGACCAGGGTGAACTGCGGTAAAGGCAGCTGAACGGCAGAACTCGCGACACTTTTGTCTTTTATTGGTCGCTCTACAAGCCCAGCATCCCCGGCTGGCCCGGACAACGCCTCGTGCAACCTGGCATGTGTTTCGGGATGCGTCCAGACCAGTAATACAGGGCGATGAGTGGAAGTCTGTGCCATACACTATCCGGATAAACCAATCACCCGTTCGGAGAGGGCGAATCCCCTATGCAACAACATCGAATGCCTTCAGACATCTCATTCAGGCGGAAAAGAGAATGAATACCCAAAAACCGGCAGACAAAGTTACAAACCAGCCGACAGCCATATTTTTCGCAATCGATAAAGTTCAGAGGGTCATTGAAATTGGCTGCCGGATGTCATCAAGGCTGGATGGGAAGCGTGACGATAAAGGTGGATCCTTCTCCTAGCTTGGATCGAACGAAAATGGCACCCCCACACTGATCGACAATGCGTTGACACACCGCCAACCCAATCCCTGTCCCTTCAAATTCATCCTTCCGATGCAGCCGTTTGAACATCCCAAAAATTTTTTCTAACTGTTCGGACGGAATACCGATCCCCTGATCCTGAATTTCGATTTGGCAAAGCCGCCCGGGTTGGCCTGAACCGGTATGACGCCGATCCTGAATAATCGTTCCTGTGATCCGGATGACCGGTGGTACCCCCGGCTGATGAAATTTCAGGGCATTGCCGATCAAGTTTTGCAACAATTGCCGAATTTGAAACCCATTCCCATGAATGGTGGGTAATTCCCCAACTTGAACGACAGCCTGCAATTCCTCGATCCGTGCTCCGAGATCCGACAGGATTTCATCAACTAACTCGCGCAAAATGAGGGGCTCCTCTACCGTGTGCGGGGAATCGACTCTGGAGTACACCAACAGGCTCTGAATCAGCTGTTGCATGCGACCAGCCGCTTTTTTGACCCGATCAACATATCCCAAACCATGTTCGTTAAGGGTTGATCCATATTTCACCC
>DOFS01000358.1:0-1640 GCA_003523945.1 Nitrospiraceae bacterium
CGGTAGGGGGAGACTGGTCGAATTGGCATATGGATGGGATCGGGGATGTGGACGGGAATGGGACTGGAGATGTGATCTGGCACAATACGGTGACAGGGCAGGTAACCGTCTGGCTGATGGAGGGTCTCACCATTAGCTCGGTGGGGTTCCCTGGAACACCTCCCACGAATTGGGAAATTGCAGGTCTCGGGGATATAGATGGAAATGAGACATCAGACCTCGTCTGGCGCAATACCCTTAGCGGCGTGGTGGCCGTCTGGTTTATGAACGGGGGCACCATCGGGTCGCTTGGGTTCCCGGCAGGGGTGCCCTTGAAATGGCAACTTGAACAAGTGGCCGATATAAATAGCGATGGGAAATCTGATGTCATCTGGCGCAATACGACCACCGGCACGGTGGCCGTGTGGCTGATGAATGGCGGGACCATTACCGGAGTGGGCTTTCCCGGAAACGCCCCGCCGGAATGGAATATTCAGCCGTAGGTTTGTGGCTCCATCAATGGTATTGAACGAGCCTGACTGCAGTCGGCGTTGGGCTTATGGGTGTAAAACTCCCTCCTCCCACATTTCACCCCGGCAGCCTGATCTACTTGAGTAAAGAAAAACGGGAAACGCACCCGTTGACGGAACACTCCTTTGAAGGGAGAAGGCTGGGGTCAAACCCAACCATTCTCGCTTTACCCTGCCCTGTGGATTGTGAAAGATCGCGTGGTAATGAGGCGTACAATCCTTTACAGGTTCCTCCCGCTGCCCGTGAAAGTCGGATAGGTTGTCCTTTCTCCTCGTCTTTTTCCAAATGATGCGTGTGAGGAGATTGCCAACCGCGAGAAAGCAGACAACAAGCCGCGGCGGGCGGAAGTGCTACAAACTGTCCCTTCGTTACCCATTTGATGAATTGTTTTGATGTGCGGATTTTGCCACGCTACTCCCGATCTCAATGATAGGCCATTAGGCAAGAACCTCCCCCCCTCATCGATAGGAGGGCTACCGCATGCGAGCCATAATATTCTTTGGATGTTTCCTGTTTGTCGCAGGCAGTGCCTGGGCCCAATTCGGGGAGGATCCCTGGCAACCGGCTTCACAGCTTCACCCGACTCCCCCAAGATCCTTCTATGACCAAACCCCTATCCCTTCTTCCCCCGGGTCTTTGCAAAACTTCGATGCGTGGTACCAACAACAGCGCGAACAACAACGGCAACAGCACGAGCGCTACCAGCAGGAGACCCGACAGCATGAATTGAACCAAATGAACCGGCTGCGGACCTATGATCGACTGCAATGGGGACCCCTGCAACCCTATTCACCGTATTAAGCTGTGGCGGACGAACTCGTTCTCCCTCTCTCCTTTCTTCTCGGCTTATAAAAACTCATTTGAGCTAACCTGGTCTTGCTCCGGTTTGTTGGACAGAGCCCGACACCATCATTCCCCTTTCAAAGGATAGGCATCAGACGCGTGATGCACCTGACTGCGGGGGAAATAGACGCACTCCCGTTGACGGAAATCAGTAGTAAGGACGGAGAAGGCTCGCTTTAGGTGGACTACCACTGAACCTGGGTCGTCTCCAGTAGGAAAAACCTTCCTGTTCCATAATCTAGCTGGATTCATTCTCTGGCCAATAAGACCAATCCTGGCTATATTAA
>DOFS01000358.1:1808-6220 GCA_003523945.1 Nitrospiraceae bacterium
TCGGTGAGCTGACAGAGAACGGCCCTTTTTTGATCAAATTCAAATCTGCCAGAAGCCGGATGTTGAATAAAACACTCCAAGTAAATGAGTGGGTACATAGGCAGGTATGGGGAAAATGGTTCAGGTCCCACCCCTTTTTTACGTGGATCACCTGATTCTGAAAGAGATACTCCTCCCTGTGGAAACTTTTGATGGGGTTTTTTGAAAAATTACTGAGTGCGGTCCCTCCGAAAAAGGAAAGATCCCGCACACCCCTTTATCAATTTGTTTTGACTCATATACAAAACGACTTATATGAATCCCCCTATGAGGTCATAAAAAGACTTCCTAAAGCAGCCAAGAAAAAGATCATTCAGGATATTTGCCATGTGAGTGAAATAATTTGGCAAGCTCCAGATAGAGTGTTGGCCAACCGCGAAGGGTTACTTGAATCCATGTTGCATCAGGTGGAATATGAAATATTCATGGTTGAGCCTGGCCATGAGCTGTGCGATTTCGATGGAATTTCAGGGGCATTGAAAGACTACTTGCCGGAATTTGTCCAAAAACGAATAGACACCGGGGAATTTAACTGGAAACGAAAATCGACACCCACGAAAGATGAGGCCTATAGGTTGGTACGGGGCAATTGGTTAAGAGCAAATCAGTATTGCAAAATATTTAATGGAATAAGACATTATTTACAAGATTATCATACCAATCTGGAGAGAGACTGGTTCTTCCCGCTTCAATGTGCCTCGGCAGCTTTTGCCGAATATCACTTTCGTAAGGAAACTGGCTTAACACAGGTGATTGATGGTAGTCGTGCCCTTCAATATGGGGCCTTCCTTGAAATAGTTTCCCGAGGCCACAAAGACCCGTTAGAAGAATGGGAAAAGACCTATAATGAAATATTCCCTCAACAATCTTTCCATCCTAAGCGGAGAAGAGAAATGGGAAGGTGAGACCAATAGACGAATAACTTCTCCTCTCCTAACAAATAAGTCACCAGCAGACCAATTAAGCACCCCCTTACCATCCCTCATCTGTTCCCACTTGCCAGATTTCCCAAACCTTGCTCCACATCCTCCGATGCAGCACGACATCCCATACACACAAAAGCCCAACCCCGTAAGGGGTCAGGCTCTTGTGACCTGCAGACTTTTTCAATCCTGTGCTAAGTCTGTGCCGGACATTCTCTTGGCCAGACAGACACGCCCAAAAGGAGAAATCCTGAGCCGGACAACAACAGCGAAGTCGGTTCAGGAACGAGGTCTGACTTCAATCCCTTTTCCCCGTCACTAGGATGTCTCCGATGGAAAATTTTCCATTGACCCCATCATCGTTGGTCATATCCCCAAAACCGATTGTGGGGATTCCCACCCAGTCGTTTCTTTGCAAAGCAAGTTTTCCATCAACGTAAACCTTGGCAAATTTTTTATTCTCAACCTTTAAGGTGTAGGTGTGAAAGGTGTCAGTGGTAGTCATCGAATAGGTCTCGGTCTCATCTCCCCATCCAATGGCATCCTTATCAAAGAAAATCATATGACTTCGCGGCCCTTCTGCGAAGGTACCGGCAGACATGTCTGCAGACCCGTAAAACATAATGCCGGCATCAAGAAAATTGTGCGGTTGCTCCACCTCGTGGACCTGCAACGTAAACTCGACTGAGAATCCTGATTTGAAATCAAACGGAACGTCCCGATAGAACCACATAAACGCGTTATGCGGGGAAAGTTCATCGCTATCTCCCCGGACCGCAATCGTGTTGAGTGTTAACCTACTTCCATTGATCTTCACGTCCAATGGGGGAGACACGTTTGTCGAAACCCCCCATTTTTGATCTTGGGGCAACTGGCCAGCATCCAAGACCCTCTTCTGTTCCATCTGCGGTCCACACCAGGGGCAGTGACAAGCGGTATTTGAGATGGACACCAGGACTAGCCCACAAAGAAGAGTTGCCCTTCCCATCCACATGGCCCAGCCAGGAGGAAGAAGGTTCGCTAAGACGGCAAACGTACTGGAATCGGCCTTATGTTTCTTACTTGATTGGAAAGCACTACCCTCCGTCACCTGCCCTGACACACGCCCATTTACCACATCGCCCATAGTTGGTCCCATTTCCCTAACTATTTTAGTTTGAAGGTTCATAAACACTCACCCACTTCCCGCCAATGCAAAAGATTTTACTATAGTTCTCTCAACTTAAAAATGGACAAATCCCTCCGGAGACGTAAATTGCCCTATCGACAATCCTTCCAACCTATTGCCCTTTACCTGAGGGAAACCAACCCGTCACCCGTGAAACACCTGCGTTCGATTTTACCGACTCGAATGTTCAACCCCGTTGTGGATGACAAAATAGTCCAATTCCAATTCGCTGGCATCCGATTGCATCTCCAAGGTGAGCGTATGGGAACCGGCGGGAAGGCCATTCAATAGTCGCATCTCCTGCGTGACATCATAATTACCGAGGGAACCCTCACCGACCATCTCAATCGTCGACTGGCGTCGGCCATCCACAGAGATATGGACGACATCACCGGCGCTGTTGCCCTTGGTATATCGCAGCCGAATAGACGGATTCGGTATGTCCTCGGATAGATTCAACAGATAGTTCGCTTTCCCCGTCTCTCGTACCGTCTGTCCCCCTGATGCCGTCTCACGCGGCGTTTTCACCAAGGTCCCAGAGCGATAGTCCTCAGCCTGTTTGGTGACAAAATATCCTTTTGGGCCCAGCACGTCGATCTTAAAATCCGGACACGAAGAATTGTGCCGCGAATAGGTTGGCCGGTAAAAAAACCAGGAGTCGCCCGGCAACGTTTTCCATTCCTCACGCTTGGGGTCAATCGGATAGGTCTTTATGACCCCCGGGGATGATGCCACCTTGACCCTGGCAATATCGGAATTGTCGTCGGCGACGTACATGGACCGCATGGTGACAAACGGCGCAGTGACGGTGTCATAGGTCACATCCGTCACGCGCACGGTCGTCTTGCCCCGTTCGGCTTGGAGGTGTATCACCGCCGACGACCCGTTTTTATACCGCACCTTGATGGTCATCGTGTGCGGATCGATATCCAGCCTCTCGATCGGGATAAACGGAAACAAGGGGTCCTCTGCCGCCGGCCCAATGATCATCGATGACCCGAAACAGACCCGCTCCTCCCGCCTCGCCGGAGGTTGCGTGATGATCCGTGCATATCCATTGGCATACAGCACAAATATTTGCGGGAAGTCTTGTTCGTCGTCGGTTCGCTTGAGGAACTGGATAAAATCGTGGTCCGGTTTTAATTCTTCACCCAAGATATGGACTGACATCCCCGATTCATATGGCCATCCGGACACATCCATCACGCGAACCGCCACATCGCCGTCGTTGTACAGCTCCCAACCATCCAGATCGGCAATGTCCACAAAACCCGACGTCACGAGACTCGCATACTGACCGGCGGCCCCGGATGCGATCACCTGAACCTTGTCCCACTGGGGCGCGGTCGTTTTTGTCTTCGACAAAAATTTTAAACTCTGGTTGTCGGCATCGTAATAGGCAATATTCGGATATCCTCTTGCCGATACCCCCAGCGAAGCAAACCGGCCGACATCCCCCGCCGCATCCAGAACCTCAGCCGACGACCACGGTGCCGCGGCTTCCTTATGAAGATATTTCAAATCCTTATTCGTGGCATCATAATAGGCCACATGCAGAGCCCCATCCGGACCAAACGCCGTCGACGTATATTGACCGACATCGCCTTCCGCATCCAACACCACCGGCGTCGACCACCCCTGCTCATTCCGGAAGATGTACTTTAAATTCCCGTTGCTCGCATCGTAATAGGTGACATGCGGATAGTGCCCTTCATACGCCCCGTTCATTTTCTCCGTCCACCCCTCATAATATACGCTGATTGAGGGGTAGGTGCCGACATCCCCGACGGCATCTAAGACCACCGGCTCCGACCATCCGTGCGCGTCATCATTCGTGACGTATTTCAAATCCTTTGTGTCCGCATCGTAATACACGACATGCAGGCTGCCTCCCGGACCTATCGCCATGGCCGCATGCCGCCCGACATCGCCGTTCGCGTCCAGGATCGTTGGGGTGACCCATCCGCCCACCATATCCGGATTGCTCTTGTACGTATATTTTAAATCTCCGTGATCCGCATCGTAATAGACGATGTGATGCCGCCGGTCACGGCTGATGCGCAGCGAGACGTATTGCCCGACATCGCCGGTGGAATCAACAATCTCAGGCTCTCGCCACTTCCCCTTTTCATCCCGGACAATGTACATGAGGTTTTGTTTGAGCGCGTCATAATACGCCATGGCCGGTGGTGCACCTAAGCCCACCCAATACCGGTCTGTCGGCGGATACGCCAGCGACACATACTCACCGACATCCGCATTCACCGCATCCGGTGTTTCAA
>DOFS01000358.1:6398-9493 GCA_003523945.1 Nitrospiraceae bacterium
ATCGTAGTAGGCGATCTGCGCCGTCGGCCGCATGTCCCACGACTGCTCGCAATTCGACAGGTCGGAAATACACAGATCCTTCTGACCGCGTTGGAGTGGATAATACGCGGGAAATGTCGCGGTAATTTCATAGTCGGACACATAGCCGCCATAGATGGGAATATTCACGTTGTCTTCTTCCGCGCACAGGGAGTGAAAGCTCATATTCTTGGCGTGGCGCCCGATGGTCTTACCCGCAACATTGTAGCTTTGCAGTCCCACGACCATCACACACAGCATCCCGATGATCGCCAGATTCCTTGTCTTCCCTATACGCCAAGCCATCAACATCAACGATTCTCCTCACATTTCATTAGTAGTGTGTCTTATCAAGGTGCCCGAAGGTTTCACCAAATGGTGTCGATGAAGACCCACATTTCCGGTTTCCTCGGTTTTCATATTCCATCTCAGATCATCAATCACGCTATCCTGCGGTACAACCGGTTCTATCTCAGATTCCGAGTGGCCGAAAAACGGCATCCCAACCGTGACAGAACGGTTACCGACGAAACCATTCACCAGCGGCGCCCGAAGCGTGAACCTCCCCAGGCTCAGACGCCACCAACACGACAGGGCCACCTGGGTAACACGTGGCGGCTCGAGGAGGTGTTCGTCACCATTCAAGAGCCACATAAATATTTTGGGCCTTCGATGGATCAGAATGGGGCTACCATGAACCTGCTCGCGCAGGGTCGTCGCCGGCAGAGTGCGGGGGCACGGGTCATCGGGCGTTTGTCAAAGGTGGGGCACTCCCGTTTCTTGCGGGCTCAAACGTTTCAGGTTTAGCAGGAAGTCGCCTGCGCACAAAAGATAAGGGGACGGCTCTGCTTATCCGCCCCATTTCCTTACTGGCCGGCTATGTTCAACACATCGCCACTTTTCCATTTGGCCACCAACCTGAACTTGTTGCCTGACAACCAGATGCCGTGATCATCAACACGGTAGCTCTCATCGCCCTCAACGGTCACCTGCTCAGGCTTGCCCTCCTTGTGAATCGGCCACCGAACATAAATTGTCCTTTCCGGGTCTTTTGGTATCTCCACATCCAGATCCAGTCTCTGGTCGCTGTCGTCCCACTTCGCCTGCATCATCAGGTTCCCGAAATGTGTGGGAAAATTCGAAAGGGTAATACCATCGTTCGCAAGCCATTCAGGTGGCGTACCAAACAGCAGGTTTAAGGTCTTACTTTTGTCCTCTTCCATCACGATGAGGCCGCGGACGGAATTGACATATCCCGACCCGACCCACGTATGCGGCATATCACCGATATACACACCCTTGCGGCTGTCGGACAGGACCACCTCGGCAAACTCATTCCAATTGGCCGGACGCCTGCCCTTAAACAGAATTTCATGCAGGTCGAAGGCTTCCTTGCGATACCCAAGGGTGGCCAGAGCCAGAATATTGCGCACCTCGTAAGGCGTATACGAATAGGGGTCGGGCCCGGCATCCCGTTCCGTCACCATTTGGGAATACTCCCGGAACGTTTGGTCCAGGGCATCCGCCGGCAGGACATGCCAGGCTTCAGTGGGAAACATGGCAATGGCAATGGAGGTCGGATCAGGTGTGCCCTTGTCCGCATCCACAGGAATATAATCGAGCGACTTCCAGTCGATGGTCTTTTCAATGGATTCCCTAACGCTCGTACTGAAAGCGTTCGCCTCTTTCCTCGCCCAGTTGGCTAAATATTCCCGGCCAAGGATCTCCGCCATTTCAATCCCGTCCGCCCAGCCGCGAATGGCCCAGAAATTATCCCAATGACTGTGCATCGGGGTAATGAAACCTTCATGGCTGATGGACGGGGGCAAGATGCCCTTCAGGCGCTCACCCATTTCAAGATGTGCATAATGTTCCGGATCAAGCGTACGCTCCCGCAACGTGACCAGGTATTGCATGGCCCGGTGAACGGCATCAAAGTGCTTTTCCAGAAAATCCCTGTCACCCGTAAAACGATAGTACTCCATGATCGCATAGATGAACTGACCCTGGCTGTCCCATTCGATATTCCGACCCCAGCCGTCATACACCTCACCGCTGGTGAAGAGAATGGGAGGCACGAGGCCATCCGCCTCAACGCGTTGGGCATACCACTCAAGATATTCCCGTACTTCCTCGAAAAAACCAAACCGCATGAGCGTGGAGGAAATCATGGCGCCATCCCGCATCCAGGTCCGGTTGTAGCTGCGCGCACCGGGCTGGATGACCACGCCATCATTGTTCAACAGGATGTAGGCCATCTGCGTCTTTACCGTATTTTCGACCGTCTTGTCCCCCAGCTCAAATCCCACGCGGTCAAGCTTGTCGGTCCAGAATGTCACATACTCCTGACGCAACTCTCCGAAGTCAGCGGCAGTTTTCAAATTTGACAGAGTGCCATGCAGGGGAGCCGCAACCACAATTTCCTTGGATTCACCGGGTGTCAACTCAAATGCATAGGTCCAGGCTGCCGAGAGGAGACCGGTCCTGGTCTCGTCACCAATGGAAACGGTATCACCCGCCTTATCTGCCCTTGCCTCCAGGACGACCCTGCCTCGCAGGGCGTTACCAATATCCCCGTGAGCATATTGCGGGGCAAGGAAACTGTCGACAGGCGAAAGGGATAGGTAGCTGTCCCTGCCGTTAATAATCACCGGCTTCCCGATTCCCTGCTCGTACCTGATCGAATTGATCGGTGCCAGTCCGCCATGTTGCCATTCGGGATTGATCTGGGCGGGCCTGATCGTGACAATGATTTCCCCTTTCCTTAACGTATCGGAGCGATTTTCAAGGGTATGTCGCACATAGGTGATGCTGGCATCGACAGGGCCACTGGTAATGGCCTCGGACTTGAAATGCAGTCCATTCCCCGTCTCCCATTGCACCATGGGAACCGGCAGGTACCCGTCCTGCAATGTCTGAGTGATTTTCGCCGCTCCGGCAGCCGAATACAGATTTTCACCCTCTTTGATATAGGGCATCAACATGGGGGCGTCGGCCTGGAATTCCAGATTGCCATACTCATCAAACAGGCTTTCCTCGGTATCCTTTGGAAGGCCGACCAGGGTCCAATAGGTCTG
>DOFS01000358.1:9678-12095 GCA_003523945.1 Nitrospiraceae bacterium
GGCGTGAAGGCTTCCGTGGGACCACGCAACGAAATATCCCCAATCCCGAAACCACCCTGGGCTTTAATAGGATCAGTCAGCACAAGCCTGATATAGCGGACCTCGGAGGCATCATGCGGAACAAAACTGGATTGCCCTTGTGAACCATCCGGGAGGGAGATGGAGGAGACCTCTTTCCACGCCTTTCCATCAAGCGAAATCGCCATGTCCACCGAACCGGCATATTGCTCGTCCCAGTCAATACGCAACCCGGTAATATTTCTGGACCTGCGCAGGTCCAGAAGCAATTCTGCGCGGTCAACCGCCTTGCTTTTCCACACGGTATCCTTACGACCATCCATCAGGGCCGAGACATGATCGCCATCACCGTCGACCACGGATATATCCACACGGTCGGACGTCCCCTTGACGTCAAGTTCCCAGAGGGAATTTCCCCAACCGGTTGCTCTCTTCCTGGTCTCCAGGAGGACGTATTGGGCGGAAATGGGACGGATATAAATATCATCCATCTGCCCGTCGCTGTCCTCGTTTTCATACACCGTGCTCCACTCCCGGCCATCGATCGAAACCAGGAGACTGTATTGACTCGCATACCCGTTCTCCCAATGCAGGGTGAAGCCGGTAATCTCAACGACCTTTCCAAGATCAACGCGAGCCCATTCCTTATCCTTGGGGCGACTGGACCAGCGAGTCTCCATGTTGCCATCCGCCAGGTAACCGGGTTTAAATTCATCGCTCTGGATTGAGGACGCCGTCACACGCCAGGTGTCCTTTGCCGGTATGTCGGATGCTGACAGCGCGGCTTGCACCGGCAACACCAGCAGGACCAGAACAGACAAGAACGTCAACACGCTTCTCTTCTGAACCGTCATCGGTGACCTCCCTGACTTGTGATGATCGTATTGGAGGGTTTTTGTCGAAGCTCCCTACCGTCTTCCCCGAAAAGATGGCAGCGTTCTGCCGGAATATACAGGGTCATGCTGTCTCCCTTCACGCCGTGAAAATCGCCGGAAGCCCGAAAGATCAGCTGTTCATCGGCATCCGGTGTTTCCAGATAGACATAGGAATGGCTGCCCAGTGGCTCGACCAGCTTAATCGCTGTCTCAATGAGATTGTGATTTCCCCCGGAAGTCAGATGCTCGGGACGAATACCAAGCGTGACCCGGGAATCCGGAGAGAGTTCTCCGGAACCGGCATTCACCTGGATCATCGTTCCGCTTCCAAGCCTGACCCTTGTTGAATCGGGGTGACTTTCTACCACGACCCCGGCCAGGAAATTCATGGCCGGCGATCCGATAAAGCCGGCAACAAAGCGGTTGGCAGGATACTGATACAGTTCCTGGGGAGAGCCCGTCTGTTCAACAAGACCATCCCTGAGAACCACGATGCGATCCGCCAGTGTCATGGCCTCGACCTGGTCATGAGTCACATAGATCATCGTGGTCTCAAGTGTGTCATGCAGTCGAGCAATCTCATGACGCATTTTAACACGAAGAGAGGCATCCAGGTTTGAAAGCGGTTCATCAAACAGAAAGATTTTCGGTCGCCTGACGATCGCTCTGCCAATGGCGGTGCGCTGCCGCTGTCCACCGGAAAGCTCTTTCGGCTTCCGCTCAAGCAGCGGGGTCAGGCCGAGCGTCTCGGCGGCTGCCCGCACCGCCTTGTCAATGTCCGACGCAGAGGCGTTGGCAATTTTCATTCCGAAGCCCATGTTGTCATACACGGTCATATGCGGATACAGGGCATAGGACTGGAAGACCATCGCAATCCCGCGCTCCGAAGGCCGCAGCATTGACACGTCTCTCTCACCAATGGTGACTGTTCCGGTATTGATGTCCTCAAGGCCCGCAATGATGCGCAACAGCGTTGACTTGCCGCATCCCGAAGGGCCGACAATCACCGCAAACTCGCCGTCGGCGACCTCAAGGTCAATACCCGACAACACGGCGGTTGTGCCAAAACTCTTGTGAATATTTCTCAGGGTCAGACTGGCCATGTCACGTATGCACGGAAAGAGGCAGGAAGGGTTCATCCAGAACCGCACCATTGGATTGGATAATTTTCGAATAATAGCGGGCGGTGTCCTTCGGCGTTCGCTCAAGCGTTTCAAAATCGACATGCACAATGCCGAATCGCTTGGCATATCCAAAAGACCATTCATAGTTGTCCATGAGAGACCAGGCCATATAGCCGCGGACATCAACGCCTTGCGCAATCGCTGTCCGGACCGCGCGAAGGTGCTGGTTCAGATAGTCCATCCGCACCGGATCAATGACACGCCCATGAATCGGTTTTGGCGGATCAAAAAAGGCCGAGCCATTCTCGGTAATATACAGCGGCATGGCCCCATACCGTTTCTTCAGCCACAGCAGGGTATCGGCTAGCCCCTCCGGGTACACCTCCCACCCTGTTTCCGT
>DOFS01000164.1 GCA_003523945.1 Nitrospiraceae bacterium
CCTGCGGCTTCAAAGGCAAAGGTGCCTTTTGTGGCCAGTTTATGGGGGAGCGGTTTGAAGTCGTATCCCATACCAGGGATCTGCACGTGATTTTGTTTGGCCAAATCCGCAATGTCTAAACTTAAATCGGTGAATTCTCCTGAATCCGGAAGAGCATTCCATGTGGTGGACAGAATGGTTTGGGTCTGCTTGGCCGTCTGCATGGTTGCTTGTGTCTCCAGGGAGGCTTGATACAGTGTCGTGCGGTGTTGAAGGCGTTCCTGCGCGGGATAATAGATAAAGGCAAACATTCCTACCGATGACAATCCGGCAAGAATTGTCACGATAAACAGCGGAGTTAAATATTTTGAGATCCGAATCGTGGTCTTGGATCGTTGTATGACTTGAAAAGGATTCATTAGTGAGTGGGAACCCCTGTGTGGTGAGAAGTCCGGTGTTGAGATTCATAGGTGACTTTGAGCGAAAAGACGCTATGTGAGTCTCCCTGTTTCTCTTTCGTGGTTTTTGTCGCATGCTGTGACAGGAGGACATTTTGAAACGCCGCGTGGTTATCTAACTGATGGATCAGTCGATTGAGGTCCGGTAAGGATGCTGCAGATCCCTGAAGAAGGATTGTATCAGTTTTTTCATCGAGGGATACCGAGCTCACGGTGATATCCGGAGGAATGGCTGTTTCCAGATCGGACAGTAATTGCGTCCAGGAAAACCCCACCCGTTCCCGCACCTGTTTGACAAAGGTGATTTGTGGAGGGATGCCTCGAATCGCCTGAAAGGAAAGATCAAGACCTGCCCCTTTTGCTTGAGCGATCAATTGTTGATTGGCCGTTTCGACGATGGCCGCTTGGTCTTTCAGAGCCTCAATCTGATGTTGTAATGAGTTTCCAAGCCACCAGAATGACGCCGTGAGGGCGAGAGCACCGAGGATGAGAAATGTGAGCCCGAGTTGCGACAATTGAAGAAAGTGTATGCCGGGAGCGGACAGATTCATGTGGACACGCGGAATCATCATGCCACCATCAGACCGGCATAGCCTGGCAATGCCGCTTCTTCGTGATTGCTCCTGGCCAAATGGGAGTTCGATAAATGAAAGTGTGAAGCATGAGAGAGCGCGGTGACTCGAATCTGAGGCTCATGCCCTCCACTGGCCTTAAGGGTGCGTTGGATGTGGTCGAGAGGTGGCATAAGGCACGCCCCATGTGTCAAATCAGTCGCCATAAAGAGATGAACAGGAGAAGGCCCGGTGGCAGGTAGGGCTAACATCTCAAAATAATATTGCAGGGTTGCGAGGATTTCTTTTTCCACCTTCATGACGGTATAGGAAGGGTAGGGATTTTTTTCGAAGTCGGTTGCCCGCGTCGTAGAAAAACGGGGTTCGTCAATTACCTGTTCGCGCTGCTCTGTGGTTTCCTTGAACTCATCAGACTCTGAACCAGGCGAAAGATTTTGTGGATGGGATTCCGTTTTTTTGATAGCAAGCGCTTTTGTGCGAATAAAGCGTGGACTGCCTTCCTGACAGGCCAAAAACGAAAAACCCCAATGACTCATGAAGAGGAACATGACGACTGGGGGCGCAGAGGCCTGTGAAGGGTATTCAGCCGTGAGCATGTCCTGGATGTTGGGACGATAGAGGTCAAAGATATCAAGCCCGGACATTCCCACAGAAGTTGGGATCAGGGCTGCCTCTAAGCATAAGTTTTCATATTGTTCGACAATTTCATTGCGAATGGCAGAGCCTAGAACTCTTACGTGCTCTGGGTTGTCGAGCGCGGGAAAATCCTTGACCGATGTGGGCATATAGATGCCAAAGGTCAGGCGAGATTGAGAGGTATCAAGTTTGAGGTCTTGTTGAAAACGCCACTTAACTAGTGCCGTCTGCTCTGGTTTTTTTGTGGGAAGGGATGCAAATTCAAAAATGCTCGTCCGAGCGCAGATATCCGGGAGACTGAGCACGATGGAGAGCGGGTGACGATAGGGCTTGACCAGCGCCTTGAGTTGGGTGAGAAACTCATCTGTGTTTGTAATATTCGGTTTCGCCGAAGAGAGCTTGAGAACCCCTGGCGAGAGGGGGAGTTTGGCGATGTGTCTGAGCGAGGATTTTCGCCAATGCTTTTTAATTTCCACCAGGCATAACGCTTCCTCAGAGAAGGAGAGTGCGACTGTGGGTGATTTAATGGGAAAGAAATGCATCACATCTCCTCAACTGGAGTGACCCGATTAATTTCCTTGAGCGTGGTTTCTCCTCGATAGACTTTTTCCAGTGCTGCTTGCCGCAAGGAGGTCATCCCCTGAGCCATGGCGGCGGTGCGAATTTCTGATATGGATTTCTCGTTTAAAATCATTTCTTTGATGGAATCGGTCATATCTAAAAATTCTGTAATGGCCTTGCGGCCTCGGAAACCTAGGCCGTGACATTCATTGCAGCCTTTACCTTCGAAGAAGGTCAGGTGTTTCACATCCTCGAACGCAATGCCCGATTCCTCGCACTGTTCAGGGTGAATCTGCACGGGGACCCGGCAGGTTGGACAAAGGGATCGGACCAGGCGTTGTGCGAGAATACAACTCAAGGAGGCCACGAAATTATAGGATTCAATGCCCATATTGACAAACCGGCTAATGACATCAAAAGCATTATTCGCATGCACGGTGGAAAAGACCAAATGCCCAGTCAGAGCCGATTGAATGGCAATTTGGGCTGTCTCTAAATCTCGAATTTCTCCGACCATGATTTTATCAGGGTCATGTCGCAAAATTGATCGAAGTCCTCTCGCAAACGTCAGCCCCTTCTTTTCATTGACTGGAATTTGCACTATCCCTTTTAATTGATATTCGACGGGATCTTCGATCGTAATGATTTTATCTTCGTCAGAGTGAACCTCATTAATGGCGGCATAAAGGGTTGTGGTTTTGCCGCTTCCCGTGGGTCCGGTGACCAGCACCATGCCATAGGGGCGGGTGATGGCTCGCCGGAAGCGAGTGAGATCTTCGCCGGTGTAGCCAAGAGCTTCCAGGCGGAGCCCTTGGACGCCTGCCGATATATGTTGCTTATCCAGTATCCGGATGACCACTGATTCTCCGTACACACTTGGCAGAATGGAAACCCGAAAATCAATGGTTCGTTGATTCAGCAGCAACTTGAACCGGCCATCCTGTGGCGTGCGACGTTCGGCGATATCGAGTTCCGACATGATTTTGAGCCTGGAAATCAGAGAGGGGTGAATGCCGGTATCAAAGGGTTCCATGGCTAAATAGAGGACACCGTCAATCCGGAACTTCACGTCGACCGTGCGCTCGGTGGGCTCAATATGGATGTCACTCGCCTGTTTTTGCAGGGCGGTTAAGATAATCGTATTCACCAGTTTGACCACCGGACTCAGATCCTGTGTGATCCGTTCAACAGAGAGAATTTCCTCGCCCTTCTCATCTTCTTTAATCAGCACCGGATCCAATTCCGCTTTGATGCGCGTGAGCACTTGGCTGTTGCCTTCACTATTGCCCAAGGCTTCAAGTATGGCCGAGTGAGATGTTACGACTAATCGCAACTCAAATCCCAATTGGTGTTCCAATTCATCGATTATGCGTAGGTCATGCGGTTTGGCAATCGCGATGGTCAGGACCGAATCGGCTTGTTCCATGGGTACGAACTCATAACGATGCATGAGTTCGACCGGGATGAGCTCCATGAGGGGGGACGGGATGCGAAACTCCTTAAGTGAATTCCATGGCAGGCCATATTGATCAGCCAGGAGTTGGCCGATTACCTCATCTGTGACGGTGCCTCGCTCCAATAGAATGGTGGCAATGGTCCGATTCGTCGTGCGGGCGGATTCAAGCAGGGCCTCTTTTTCTCGTTCCAAGATGAGGCCCTTTTCAACCAGGAGATCTTCGAATGGCATGCGTTTAACTGGTGTGGTCATGTCTGTTTCCTCGCCGAGGTCACCCGGTGGTTACACGGCCCCTGCCATTTGGAAAATCGGAAGATAGAGGGCAATCACTACTCCACCTAAAATGACCCCAATAAGAATGATGAACATGGGTTCGATCCAAGTCATCAGTCGAGATAGTTGGAAGTCCAACTCGCCTTCATGAAACTCAGCCACCTCAAAGAGCATGGCTTCCAGGGAACCTGTAGTTTCTCCGACTTCAACCATCTCCAGGGTCAGGCGCGGAAGAAAATTTTCTTTTCTCAAGGCGGCTGAGAGGCTGGTGCCTTCTCGTACATGAACAATGACTGATTGGAGCGCTTTGGCAAAAACTTTGTTGGGCATGGATTTGGCCGTCACCTGTAAAGCTGATAACAGGGGGATTCCGCCACCGAGAATGGTTGACAGCGTTCTGGCTAACCGAATGACTTGATTTTTTAGAAACAAGGGACCGAGTATGGGAGCATGGAGGAATAACCAATGAATTTGCCATTGACCTTGAGGGGTGTTTTTCCACCAATAGAGCAGCGCGCCGCCTAGACCCATGAAAATCAGAAGTCCCATCATCCATTGTGTGGCGGAATGGGTGAGATCAATTAAGAGCTGAGTGGCCCAAGGCAATTCCACCCGGCTCTCTTGATAGACTTCTGCAAATGACGGAAGGACAAAGAATAACAGACCCATGGTCACGAGGAGACCGAACCCCAATAAGAATACGGGGTAAATGGTGGCTTTGACCACTTTTTCCCGAACCCCAATCAACATTTTTAGATACGCAATATATCGGCTCAGAACTTCAGGAAGATTGCCTGCCTGTTCCCCGGCTCGCAGTGAGGCTTGATAAAGTTCGGGAAAGTAGGTTGGATGGTGCGTCATGGCTTCTGAAATGGCCGATCCTCCTCGAATGTGCTCTCGGACCGATTGCAGCGCTTGTTGAAACCCCCCTTGGGTGTTTCGTTCTGCCAGGAGATCAAAGCACCGTAACATGGGCAATCCGGCTTTGAGCAAGGCTAAAAATTCCTGATTGAAAATCAGAAAATCTCTGAGCGCAAGTGGACGTTGCCGCCGATTCAGTGAGGCGACTGGGCTGGTTCCGGAGCCTTCCAGGTCAAGTACCAGAAGTCCCTCTGCCTCGAGTTGAGATCGAATGATTCGAGGTGTTTCGCCTTCCGCATCGGTCTCAATAATCGTTCCATCCGGACGAGCGGCTTTGTAATGAAACCGGGGCACTATGGTGACTCAGGTGAATGGGGATTGCCAAGCGAGAGGATATGTTTGGGCTCAGGAGCACTTTTCACGCGGTTGTCCTGAATGGGAAGACTTTCTTGAACGGGCTCCGTCATGCGCTCTGGCATGGCAGGAAAAGCCTGTGGTTCACTTGCCTCACTTGGAAGACTTGAGAAATTGCCCAAATTTTGCTTGGGCTCCGTTGGGGAGGTGACCCGTATTGTGAGCCCGGTCATGATCACGTCCGAATTGAGCTCATTCCATTCTCGTAATTGGGCAACGGAGACATGATACATTTTCGATAATTTCCAGAGGGAATCACCACTTTGTATGACGATCCGTCCTTGGGCATCGGGCATGCGTCTATCATCGGAAGGTGCGGGTGGTGTGGGGGATGTGAGTTTCGTTTGTACTGGTTTCCCCTTTCCTGAGGACCTGTTGATTTCCTGTTTGATCAATGTCATATCCGTGGTGAGCTGTTTCATGTTCGTCATAATGTGTTGAAATGATTGATTGAGAGCTTGGATGTCTGACACGAGTTGGGTGGTATCCGGCATACTGGCTACCTGGCCTTCAAGTTCCATGTTGTGCTTTCGCAATTGGTCTCGCTCGGCCTGAGAGACTAGGAGTTCTCCCCGAATGTGTTGCAGTTGAAGTCCTTGATCCTGTTCTCGATGGTGAATGGATTGAGACTGGCCTCTGAGCGACTGGAGTTCGCCTGCCTGTTTGGCCATGAGAATTTTCAGTGCACTTATTTCAGCCCGCAAATTGTCATTTTCGGTTCTCGCTTCCTGAAGAAGGACCTGATGCTGCGCCGGCTTGGAGATTTGCCCCATCGGCGAATCGACCACGACCGGTTTGGTCGGTTTGTGAACACAGCCCCCTAAGGCCAGGACGAATGTGCTGCTGAGAATCATGTGCGCCCAATGAAGACGTTTCATTAATTACCTACCATTCTTTGTAAGGAGTGCCATCCAGCGCTACGCCGTCACTCCCACTGTTAACGTCATTTATTCCAGCAAGAGAGTCTTCGCCCTCCTCCTGCTCTTCATAAACTTCGGTCCATGTGGTTCTGGACTGGGTGAAAGGATCCACGGGGATTTCACGAAGATATTTTTCCTCCACCAGGGACTCCAAGGTTGCCGGATATGCCTTTCGATCCGCATAAAATTGATCAATGACCGTTCGCATCGTGAATAGATTTTGTTTGAGAACCGCTTCTTTGGCTTTGATCGACGTGTGCTGAAAGGTGGGAATCGCGAGGGAAACCAGAATTCCCACGATGGCCACGACGATCATGAGTTCAAGTAAAGTGTAGCCCTTTTTGCCAAAAACTACAAAGTGGGTCATTACCATTCGCGATAGGGGGTCCCATCAATTGCCTTTTTTTCGCTGGTGGTATAGATGTCATAAACATCTTCCCCGCACCACCGCAATTCGTCCGGTTCATCCTGGTAGCACCGGAGCCCCCATTCTGTCGTCTCTGTTATCGGATCAATGGGGATTTTCCGGAGGTACCGTTTAATTTCCGATTGTTCACCGAGTTGAGCTTTTTCCCCGGTTAATTTGACTTTTAAGAGGGTGTCCAGTGTTTTTGGGTATCCTGTGACTCCCGTGGATTCCTGGCATGTCGTCTTGTTTTCCAGACAGAGCTTTCCCGTAGGGGGGGCATTCCCGTCCCTCGCCCAATCCAGGTGAAAGGCATCAATCGCCGTTCGAAGCGTTCGTAAGGTATGGCGGAGCTCTAACTCTTGCGATCGTTTGACGCTGAGTTTTGCAATGGGTAAAGCGACGGAGGCTAAAATGAACATAATAACCAGCGTGACTAAAAGTTCAATTAAGGTTACCCCGCTGTGGGCTGGCAACGATTTATTCCACCAAAATTCTGCCATGTTGCATGTTGACCGGAATGGATTGGCCATTGGGTCCCAGGACCGTGGAATCTTGAATGTGAATGTTTGAGTTCCCAGGCCCGGTGGCTTCAAAGACCACCGTGGCCAGGGAGCCACTTCCTTGTATGCCTATTCCCTGCTGTCCCATCTGAAGGACCAGTTGTCCTAAATGTGGCACGGCGGAAACGGTCAGGCTTGGGGACGTCTGTTGAGAGGACCAGAATGTCCCTTCAGCGGCCTGCGAAAAGGAGAGAATCGCTGGATCATAGGTGAGCGTCAGAGAGGTTTTCCCAAACGCAGAAAATTCCTCACCCTGAATAGTTAAAGATATTTGCTCTCCAACTTTGACTGATGTGGCCGTCGGCAAAATTTGTAAGCGAGGGCCATCGGCCGGTTGTTGGGAAGCCATTGCCCAACCGGGTGGCGCGGATGTTGAAGGGTACGTCTCCCCCTCAGTTACTGAGGGTTTTTGAGGAAATGCCGACGGTTCGACAGAATCAGAAAGGCCTGCGTTCGAGTCCGGGGTAGTGAGGAGGGACACCTCCGGTTTGGGCTGTGAAAACATCGGCTTCGTGCTGTACTGATTGGCCGTACCGGACCAGAGCGTCTGTTTTGCTAATTGCGTTGGTTGAACGCTTCGGACAATATGGGGGGTGATCACTAAAATAACCTCGGTCGTATTTTTATCGGTTTTATTATTACTCAGCAAGCTGCCGAGTCCCGGAATGTCATCAATTCCCGGAACGGATTCTCGAGTCCGACTGTCCTCTTCCGATATAAGGCCTCCCAGGATCACGGTTTCGCCATCCCGCATGTTGAGGGCCGTGTCTGCGGTTCGGGTTCCAAAACGGAACTGGGTTATAAGAGGGGTGGCTTGGAGAATCTCCCTGGTGCCCAGCCTGGTGACTTCAATTTGCAAGCGTAAAGTAATCGCGTTGTTCAAGTGAATGGTTGGCTCAACGGTAACTTTGATGCCGGTATCTTTAAACTCAATAGATGTCACCGTCGAAGTCGTGGGCACGGCTCCCGTGGCGGCTTGTCCCGGTAAGACATTCGTGGTTGAGAGTAGAATGGGCTGTTTGTCCCCAACATTGATTGAAGCTTTTTGATTGTTCAGAACTCGAAGTTTGGGATTTGAGAGGGTTTTGGCGTCAGATTCCTGCTTTAAAAAATTCAGGAGGACGCTACTGGGAAACCTGAGCAGGTATGAGCCTTGCCCGATATCTGTAAGATTTTTAAAGGTAAAGGTTTGGGGATCCGTCGAAAATGAGGTGGGGTCAGTCCCGGGGAAGACTCCGAAGCCCGCCTGTTTCGCAAAACTTAAGCCTACTGTTCTGCTCCTGGTGCGATTGACTTCCAGGACTTCTATATCAAAAAGCACTTCAGAATCCTGGCGATCATTGGCCAGGATAATCTGCTCTGCCAGACTGATTTTATCCGGTTCGTCCCGTATGACCACGGTGTTCAAGGGCTCATTCACATAGACACGTTTTGTTTCTAAAATCGTACGAAGCAAGTTTGCAATGTCTTTGGCTTTGGCATTGGAAAGATAAAACGTCCGGATTTGCAGATCATCAAATTGTTCGCGCTTTTGCTTGGTATCCGGAATGACCAGGAGCCGGTCTGGACCAACTCGCTTGGCAAACAGTTGATTGGTGGTCAAGATGAGATTCAGGGCTTCGTCGAACGGCGTGTCTTTGGTGAAGATTGTGACGAGGTCATCTCGCACATCCTTATCGAATAAAATATCAATATTGGCGGTCCTCGCCAGAATTTCAAAGACTTGTTTGAGCCGGGTATTCTGAAACCGAAGGGTTACCGGTTCTGCTGAGCCACCGATGGCTTGAGTGGCTTTTTGGAGTTGGACCACTCTGGTGATGCCTTCAACACCTTCCGACAGGGAGGGGTCCAATTCTACGGCTGATTCATAAAGCGTTAAGGCCTCGTCATACCGTCCGAGACCTTCCATGTGTTTAGCATCGAAGAGGGTTTGTCGGGCTGTCTTTAAGCGCCAGACATCGTTGAGGGCTGCATGGTATTCCGTCTTTTCAGGATCCAGCCCCAAGGCCAATTGAAATTCCTGAAGGGCCACTGCTATTTGCTGTTCTTTCAACATTTTCCTGCCCAGGGTAAAATGGTGTTCTGCCGCCCGGATTTTCACCGTCTTCAGTTTTTCTTCAAGCTCTTTATTGTAGGGCTCCTTTCGAGCGGCTTCTCTGTAGGCTGCTACGGCTCCATCCCAATCGCCTTTTTTTTCAAGTTCCTCACCAAGCTGCGTTTCACGCAGGGTACAGGACATCAGAAGCATCATAAAAACAAGGACCAACACACAAAACGAATTGATTCTAGGCATTCTAATCCTTCAATAAATATTCAATTGAGAATCGGGGGGGGTAAGACGAAGATGTCAGAAGACATCTTTACCCTAACATAATTGTCAAATTCGGGCTAGAGATACCGTTCGTTTCTTTCATTCTCATCATATCATCCTGTATCGGTAAGCCCATACTAATATTAAGTAAGGCAAATCCGGTTTTTTGTCAGAAAAATGAGGGATTTGCTGGATCGGGTTATGACGAGAAGGGTGAGGGTGGCATGCGCTCCATTGGAAATTCCTGTTTGGTCATTGAGTCGTAAGGTGTTGAAACAAAAAAACTAATCCCCTGACATACAGCCTTGAATGGGTTAGGGTTTACTGAAAACCTGGCGTTTCCACTTCTGATGGTGCTGGCGTCGAGGTGTCTGGCGGAGGAGGTTCACCGGAGGGAAGGGAGTTTGTCGGACTGGTTGCCCCGGAAAGAGGGGACGTTGCGGCAGGGGGACAGTTGGTTGAAGCAAGAGGATTCAGCGGGTTAATCTGGCAGTTGGTATTGCCCTTGGCTTCGAAGCGGATGGCGTCATAGGTCTTGGCCCCTTTGAAAATATCCTGATTGTATGGGATTTCCGTGCTGGTACTTTTGACGCCCCGGATTTGCTCACCAATTTTAATAAGCGCAAACTTGTTCCCGGTCATAGGATCGGTGTAGACCCTCCTGAGATATCGTTTCGGTGACTTCTTCGTCAATTCTTCAAGCGTTCGAGGCCATTGGTTGGGTCTGGTGGCCTTTTGTATTTCCCAATCCGCCACAAATCGTTCGATGGCATTCGCGATACTCTGGCCGCGGAACTGTAACTCGGCCTCTCGATCCCGTCGCATCACGATCGACCAGGGTTGGATCATTCCCAAAGTTGAAATGGACATAACGACAACCAGCATCATGACAAAGAGGTAGGTCACCCCATCCTGGTTCTTGAGAGCGGCCATGGGGTTTTGCGGAAATTTCTTAAATGATTTCCTCATATGAGTATTCTCTGCGCGATGGGTGCACTCATTCTGTGCCAGCCGGTGCATGACTTGGGGTTATTGTGCCTTGCGGATTGTCGGCCGTCTTCTCTCCTTTTCTGTGATGAGCACCCATCCAAAAACCAGGAAGACGGCGCCAAAGGTATCAGCGACCACGTCCCAAATGTCGGCCTGTCGCTCAGGAACAAACCATTGATGGATTTCATCCGAAATCCCGAATGCGATGACACAGGCAATCGCAAGGCCCATACTGCCACCCTTCGGAATTGTGTGTTTGAACGCTCGATAGAGCAAAATCCCCAGCACGCCATACTCGCACGCATGTAAAACTTTATCACTAATACTGAAAATGAAGGAAGGGAGCCGTTGATCGGGGTAGGACTGTGAGGAGAGATACACAATTCCAAGAGCATAGAGGACGACTGGTCCCCAATACTTCAATAGGACAAACGGTTTCAACTTGGTTGAATTGGGAGGAATCTGATACATCTTTTTTTGTCACGAAGGTTCAATTTGATGATCGGTTCGGTGCGTTGAGGAAATATTTCACGGCTTCAATTTGCACGACGGGTAAGACCATCCCGTCCCCTTTCTGATCATGAGAAAACCCATAGATAAGAGATTCATCGGCAACCAGGGTTCCAAAAAAGAGGACCCCAATTTCAATCTGCTCACCATCTTGTTGCTGGTTGCGAAAGAGTTTAACAGAGTCAAAAGAGGGAATCGCCACAAGATAATCCGGCAACCCCATGGGTTTGAAGCGAACGATACCCCATGATGTGGAGGTCAACTCAGGTCCCAAGGCTACCGAAAATCCCTGATATTCCGGTAAATATTGCCGGAGGAAGCCTGACCACACAAAGGCAATGGGCTGTTGAAGAATCTTTTTGTGAACGAGGCGGGCCTTGTCTCGTGCGCGATTCAGTTGAAACAGGCGTTCACTTTGTTCGGTGTGATCTAAGCTTTGCAAGGAACCCCAATCCGGTGGAAACCCTTCAAGCTCCTGAAGAAATTGTTCCTGTTCTTTTGGGAGCAGAAGGGGACGGATATTCCCAGGGATTAACTGGTGCAGGGACCGGCCATCCAGTTGGGTAAGCGGTTGGATTCCCTTTGCCATGGAAGTGTGTCCGCTGACCAGACCCGGTGATTGGAGGCCCACGCATATATTGAGCAAGGCAAGAATATACAGGAGGCGATGGTAGCTCTTTTTCATGTGGTTGTAGTGATTAACAGAGGTGTTTGATGAAGGACCGAGTATGGTAAGTGGTGGTTGAGGGGGGGGGAATCCTGTCCCAATCATTCCTTAGAAATATCCGACCTCCATGGCTATATGGGCCATTGTTCTTCCCGCCAGGCCATATCCCAAAACATCCATTCGTATTGCGAACTGATCAAGAACGCCTCCTCCATCCTGGCCTTTTCTGCCCTGCCTGCTGTCCTGGCGCATCGATCAACGACTTCGCGCATCCACCGGGCGACTTCGGCAAATTCGGGTGATCCGTAGAGCTTGAGCCATTCGTGGTAGGGATGCGAGTGTTTGGGTGTTCCCTTGGCCAAAAGATGATGTCCCACTTCACAATAAACCCATGCACAGGGGAGTGCCACCACGGTGATTTCACCGAGTGTCCCGGTCTGGGCTACGCTTCGCATATGCCGGCAGTAAGCATAATTTGTTGGGGCAAGGGGAGTTGTTCGCATGTCCTTGGGTGACAGAGCCCATTGCTTACCGTACGCGGCATGAAGCCCCCGTTCCACCACAATGGTCTCTTCCACAAGTTTTGCAAAGTGAAGAGCGGTATCTGCATCCGTCGCTTTGGCGGCCCCTAGGGCAAAGACCCTGGCTAATTCTTCTAGATACCGTGCATCTTGTAAAATATAAAATTGAAACTTTTTTTTCGGTAACGTGCCTTTACCCAACTCGACAACGAAGGGATGCTTCAGTTGTGCAGCCCAAATGGGCGCGACACGTTTTCGTAATTGTTCAGAAAAGGTCATGGGAGTCAGTGGTGAATGGGTATAGACGTTTACGGTGTCACTAGTTTTCCAGTAAAGCGCGGGCAACTTGAAAGGCTCTATCCATATCAGGCATATGACCGAGGTCCGGTGTCACTTGTAGATGCCGGATCACGTTATTTTTGTCCACGACCATGACCGCCCGAGCCAGGACATGAGGTCCTTCCAAAAGTAATCCGTGGGATGCGCCAAACTCCCCAGCGCGAAAATCAGACAGGAATTCAACATTGGTAATTCCTGCTTCTTTAGCAAAGCGATCTTGAGCAAAGGGTGTATCGATGCTAATGGTCATCAATTTCACCTGTTGATCAAGCCCCTGATTTTTTTCACTGAGATAATGTGTTTGTTGTTCGCAGACTTTCGTGTCCAAGGAAGGTACCACATTAATGATGCGAATCCTCCCTTGGGATTCATGAATATTTACGAGTGATAAATCGGCTTTGGCCAATGGGACCGCACGAAGAGAATCGCCGGCTTTCACTTCAAAACCACTCAGCGGCAAAGGGGTTCCCCGAAACAGAATAGTTGACCCTTCCCCTGTTCTGGCGGTTTCTGTATCTACCGGGATTTCGTTATAGGAAAATCCTTGTTCTGTCTGAAGGCCTAGGGCCGAGCAACTCGATAATGAAGAAGCTGTCACAATGAGGAGTAATGAGACAAGAGAAAACATTGGCATGATGATGCTCCTTTTCTCCAGACCGGTAATTGGGGTTTAGAGTGCACGATGTATAAAGAATACCATTTCTCCTTGAGCGTAGGCGTATTGCCGGCTTTGTGATGTAAACGTTAAGAATCCCGTTTTAAAAATGCGAGGATGAATTGATTGACAAGAGCAGGCTCTTCCCATTGTGCAAGATGTCCGGCTTCCGGGATGACATGCCACTCGACATGAGGTAACTGACCTTTGACCTGTTCACCTACTTCCAGAGGAAATACTCGATCATGATTGCCCCACAGAAGCAAGACCTGGTGATCAATCTTCTGAAGCCTATTTCCATATTGTCCTTCCCAGGTCTGGATATTGTCCAGTAACGAATAGAGTGGAGGCAGAAAGTCGCCCCGTTGGCGATTGTGAAATGAACGAGCAATGACCGTAGGTGAAATAAGGGCAGTGTTATGCACAATTTCTTTGAGGAGTTTTTCTGTGGTTTTTCTTCCCGCCATCCAATTTCCTAATCGGGCGAGCCAGAGCGGTGGGCGGTGAGAGAAAAAGCGCTGGTATTGTGGGGAAGCGATACTGTTTTCCACTTGGGCAGGGAATCCCGAGATAAGGACCAGTCGTGTCACTCGTTCCGGATGGTCAAGGGCCATGGCCATGGCTAATCCGGCCCCCATGGAATTTCCGACTAAGGTGGCTTGGGGTATGTTGAGGGTATCCATGAATTGCCGAAAAAATTCCACAAGGCGTGCTGGGGTGTAGGCTTCCTTCGGTTTGTCTGAGATCCCTGAGCCGAGTAAGTCCAGGATGATGACCCGATGACTTTGAGCCAGGACGGAAAATTGATGTTCCCATTGCCACATCGAACCGCCGAATCCATGAATGAGGATAAGCGGTGGACCCTGACCGGCGTCAAGATAGGCAATGTGATGGTCGTTGACTCTGGTGACCTGGTAGGGCACGCGATGGATCAGGTCGATGGTGGATGGGACTGATGTGAGAGATGAACAGCCCAAAATAGTGAGGCACCCAAGCACGATCAAAAGGAGGAAAGGCCGCAATGGCGAACAGCCCCGCATTATTATTCTAAATGAATCAGGGTTTCATCCGGATTCACTTCATCTCCCTCTCTGACGTAGATGGTGGTGACGGACCCGGCAATGGGCGCTTGGACACGATTTTCCATTTTCATGGCTTCCACCACCAGCAAGGAATCACCCACGTTGACGCTTGTCCCCTCGGTCACCAGAATCTTGACTACCCGCCCCGGCATAGGTGTCGTCACGTCCCCTGGCTGTGACGGCTTGGGACGTTTCTCCGTTTTTGTTGAGGGGGATGTGGGTGGGTCAGGCGAGCCGGCGAGGACTTCTTGAATTGGTTCAAGATACACTTCTTCAAGTTTGTCATTTACCTTAATGTAATAAGGTTTCACGCCATCAACTGTCTGGCCGGATCCCGACACTCGAATGTGATAGGCTTCTCCATGAACCGTGACGTTAAATTCTACCGGCGCTAAATGCAGATCGTGAGCCACAGCTGGCCCACTCTCAGAAGATGCATGAAGGGGCTCCGGTTTTAACTCACCTCGCTCCCGTTCATCAAAAAATTGTAAGGCTACGGATGGGAGGAGGGCATACGAGACGATATCCTCTTCAGCCATCTCCCGTCCGACCAGTTCCTGCTTGGCATCGCCCAACTCCGGATCAAGGTTGTCAGCGGGACGACCGGACACGGCCTGGTCGCCCTCAAGGGCTTTTTGCCGGATTTTTGAATTAAGAGTGCCAGGTGGTTTTCCATACAACCCTTGGAAATAATTTTTCGTCTCGTTGGTAATCACTTTATACCGTTCGCCGGTTAAAATATTCAGCGTCGCTTGCGTCCCGACAATTTGGCTGGTGGGAGTCACCAATGGGGGATACCCCATGTCTTTTCGCACCCGTGGGATTTCTTCCAACACTTCCTTGATTTTCCCCAATGCATTTTGCTCGGCCAGTTGGGCCGCGAGGTTCGAGAGCATTCCACCAGGCACCTGAGACAAAAGTATGTCGGTGTCCACACCTGTAAAATCGCTTTCAAACTGGCGATAGCGTTTGCGAGCTTTACGGAGTTTATCTGCCGCCGGGGCGATTTGCTCAAGATTTAATTTCGTGTCATACGGGGTGTTGCGAAGAGCAGCAATAAACGATTCGGTCGGGGGGTGGGAGGTGCCGCCGGAAAGTGGGGATAATGCGGTATCCAAAATATCCAATCCCCCCATGATGGCCATGAGGGCGGACATGGAAGCCATGCCCGAGGTGTAATGTGTGTGGAGGTGAATCGGGACTCGGACCGTTGCTTTTAATCGGGAGATCAGTTCGTAGGCTTCAAATGGAGGAAGCAGCCCGGCCATATCCTTGATACAAATAGTGTCGGCGCCGAGATCCTCGAGTTGTTTGGCCTGTTCAACAAAATGATTCAGACTATGGACCGGACTGACGGTATAACAAATGGTCGCTTCGATATGCTTGCCACAAGCTTTCACCACTTCCATGGCAGGCCTGATATTCCGAATGTCATTCAGGGCATCAAAGATTCTGAA
>DOFS01000355.1:0-782 GCA_003523945.1 Nitrospiraceae bacterium
GATTTCTCCCGGAAGTTCATAGACTGTCATAGTATAGCACCCTAGTGAAACAGATGAGAATGAATCGTCTGCGATTTTCCTGGTTTGGTCTGATAGAAAAGGCCATGGAGTCTTCAGCAAATGCCATTCAAGGTCCTTCCCAGCGTCCTGTCAAGCTAATGGACCTGGGCAATTTTTCGATCAAGTCTTTGCAGAATTTCATGGTAAAATAGAAAAATGGTCGTTCAAACCGTCACCCTCCAAGGGCATATCATTGATTCACTGATCCTTGCAAAGGTCCTGGATGACATCGTCATGTTGGGTGGAACATTCACCCTCTCGGAAGTCACGGTGGGAACCCGACGGGAGGACACTTCTCATGCCACCATCCTGATTGAAGCTCCCACGATGGAGTTACTACAGGAAATCCTGAAAACCATCCAGCCCCACGGGGCAGTGGTTGAGTCCGAGGAAGACTGCACGGTTGAGGTCGCCCCTGCTGATGGAATTTTACCGGAGGATTTTTACGCCACATCTCATCTGTCCACTCAAATCCGGTGGCAAGGAAATTGGATTGATGTTCCGCAACCCGAAATGGATTTAGCCATCAGGCTGAAGACCTCCCCGCCTTCTGCGCAGATGATTCCCATGGGTTCGGTGAAAAAAGGCGATCAAGTGGTCACCGGGCGAAAGGGGGTTCGGATATTTCCTCTTGAGCGACCGAAAGAACGCGATGTGTTCGGGTTCATGGAAGCCCAGGTCTCTTCCGAACGTCCTCACCGTCATATCATCGCCGATGTGGC
>DOFS01000355.1:978-1873 GCA_003523945.1 Nitrospiraceae bacterium
TGTTTGCCGGTGGTCCAGCCATCATCCATGCGGGAGGACGGGAAGCTCTGGCATGGATCATCGAAGCGGGATACATCCATGTGCTCTTTTGCGGGAATGCCCTGGCTGCTCACGACATGGAAGCCAGCCTGTATGGAACATCATTGGGATACAACCTGGGTATTGGCCGTTCAGTGCCCCATGGACACGAGCACCATCTTCGCACCATCAATCGTGTACGGGCCCTTGGAAGCATTCAACAGGCCGTCAAAAGCGGCATCATCACAGAAGGGATCATGGCGGCCTGCGTGCGACAGGGAGTCCAGATGGTGTTGGCCGGAACGATTCGCGACGACGGCCCCTTGCCTGACGTCATCACCGATTCCGTTATTGCCCAAGAAACCATGCGCGCTGCCATACCCGGTGTGGAGTTAGCGTTGCTGGTCGCCTCGACCCTCCATGCCGTGGCGACTGGAAATCTACTACCGGCGTCGGCACCTACCGTCTGTGTCGATATCAATCCCGCCGTTCCCACCAAACTAAGTGACCGTGGAAGCTTTCAAGCCGTCGGGCTGGTGATGGATTCTTCTTCTTTTTTATGGGAATTGGCCCGTGAACTGGGCTGGAAAGGATAACAGAATACCCACATGAGCCGTATATTGATGTGTCCTCCAGATTATTTTGGCATCGAATATGAGATTAATCCCTGGATGAGAGTGTCCAATCAATCCAATGGAGAACGTGCCAGGACTCAATGGAAAACCCTGACCCGGGTGCTGGAGAACGAGGTTGGAGCCAAACTCGAATTTATGGAACCGGTGCCGGGCTTACCTGACTTGGTGTTTACCGCCAATGCGGGGGTCGTCTGTGGGAGCAAGGCCGTTCCCAGTCAATTCCGCCATCCGGAACGGCAGGG
>DOFS01000355.1:2026-3501 GCA_003523945.1 Nitrospiraceae bacterium
GAAGGGCTATGAAGTCATCAATCTTGACCCCGAAATAGACTTTGAAGGCGCCGGGGACTTATTGGGATTTCCAGACTTCTGGATTGGCGGCTACCGGCAACGCAGTAGCATCAGTGCCTATGTCCAGTTGTCGGAAATTTTCCAGAAAGAAATCATGCCGGTGGAACTGGTGGATCAACGGTTTTACCATCTGGATACCTGCTTTTGTCCCTTAAGTGGAGGCGAGCTCCTCTATTTTCCTTCCTGTTTCGATACGTACGCCCAAACCGTGCTGGCTTCTCGTATAGAACCGGACAAACGATTTTCGGTCCCATCCAAAGAAGGCGAGCGGTTTGCCTGCAATGCGGTGTGTATCGATCGCCATGTCGTGCTGCCGACCGGATGTCCGGAAACGATGGCATGGTTACACAAACAGGGCTATACCACTCACCCGGTGGAACTGGACGAATTCCTCAAGGCCGGTGGCTCCGCCAAATGTCTGACTCTCGCGCTGGATTAATTGCACAAACTTAAATTTTCTCAAGCATCAATCCGGACCTTTAGTAACTCTCATCAAGATTCTTATCCTGAGACCCCGCGAAAGCTTTGTTCCCAGATTAAAAATACCACGGCCGAGCGAGATCCTTCGTTTCACTCAGGATACCCACCCTCGCAAGACTGCCTCTATTCACTGAACACTCACGTTTTGAGAAATGGCAGATTGGAGAATGTAAAACTACTATGGCTTTAAAATTCGCCAACCCAGGCGCTACAATCTTCCAACACAGGGTGACCCGGCGCATGATCTCCGTGGTCCCCAGTCCTTATAATTTTTTTGAACAGAGGCTCACGCCCTTTATGTCGCAAAAAGAACAGTTCTACTCCTTAGGTGACGACGACGCCGTCCGACGCCATATTCGGGTTGAGCGCGAGAACGGGAAAAAGCTACGAAAGACTCCATGGTGGAAAGCACAAATCCAAAAAGGGGAATGTCACTTTTGTCACCAGCAGGTGGGGGCGGAAAACTTGACCATGGATCATGTGGTGCCATTGGCCAGAAAAGGAAAAAGTACAAGGGGCAATGTGGTCCCGGCCTGTCAGGCCTGCAACCGCAGCAAAAGCCTTACCACCCCGGTTGAAGCAATCCTCGATCAAATTCGGGCTAAAGAAACGTAGCCAATTCACCTTTTTCAAAATTCTGAGTCAAGATATTCGGAAAGATCATTTTTCCCCGATTGACCCAGATCACAATACATTCGGCCTGCCCTGCTTCGACACATTCAAGGATCCGAGAATCAGGACCACCTTTTTGGTCCTGCAAAGGGACGACGGGCACCGGCCGTCCGGGTTGGGCGTTGGCGTAAATTTTTTGGAAATACCGAAGTCATTGAACGAAACTCAAGTAGAACGATGCCGAATCCCTACTCCCGCTTCCCGCCGATTTTTCCGCAACTTTTTTTCAGGCGAACGAGAGCGGTGCGTATACACCTGATCGG
>DOFS01000357.1 GCA_003523945.1 Nitrospiraceae bacterium
CTCGAAACCGTTCAGTTCAATGCAATCAAAATTAAACGCCCGTGTCGCCTCCCGGACGAGAGAAAATTGAGGCACCAACTCCTCAGGTGGTTCGCTGCGATTGGCCTTGTAGCTGGGAGCCTGATCGTTTCGAAAGGTTTTTCGTGCGGAATCAAAGATGACGGCAATATGATCGGGTTTCATATCGTCCAGTAGTTTCATCAGCATGGTGATGTATCCATAGACGGCATTGACGGGGGTACCATTCGGACTGTTCAAAATCTTGATGGCATGAAAGGCCCTGAAAATGTAGCCTGAGGCGTCGACTAACACGACATGACGAATCGGAAGAGGGGAAGACGGTTCACTCACAGTGGTCACAGGAAAATATCCTCTTTGTGTGATTGTTGGCCCTTGAAGATACCTGATAGTCCTTGAGGTGTCGATATCTTAGGATGGTTTATCTACGGAGAGAAATGGAACATGGTAAACTACCGAATCCTCTGGCTCATGACGGGAGCATGTCTTCGTGAAGAGTAATATCATGGTTGGTCTCGCTATCCTCATTGGCCTGGTTATTGTGGTCATCCTGCTTCTTCCGGTTTTGCTGGATTTGAATCGGTACCGTGATCAGTATTTACCCGTTCTGGAACAGGCCCTCCATCGCCCGGTGGATGTGCAGGATGTCCGCTTAACGCTTTTTCCTAAACTGGGTTTTCGGGTGCGGGATCTGACAATAGGGGATGACCCTGCGTTCAATCCTCAGGCGTTTGTCACGATTCCTTTTGCTGAGGTGGAGATTCAGTGGCTCCCACTGTTGCGCCGGCATATTCAGGTTGAACACGTGCGTCTTCAGGATCCGACAGTTCACATCATCCGCAGGCATGATGGGGCGTTGAATATGGCCACTGTCGGAAAAGATCCGGCTCTCTATCCGCCTGAGAAGGTGGGTTCAAATCCAGCCAATGCTCTTAAGCCCTTATTCGGTGTGTTTGCAGTGGAGCGGTTATCTATGAGTGGAGGAATCCTACAGTATGAGGACCGTGCCCAAGAACCCTTCCGTTCCTACCACCTTGAGCAACTGGATGTGGTCACAAATTCCGTTCAATTTGGCCAGACGGCGAGTCTGCACGTGAAGGGTGTGGTGATGCCTAATCAGCTCCCATTGAAAATGACCGGGCGATTTGGCCCCCTTCAAACCGCTTTTGATCTTCCGATGATCGATCTCGCGGGCAGAATAGGTAGTGTAGAAGGAACCGCAAAGGGCCAAGTGATGGATGGAAGACTTGAGTTGGACGTGCAGATTCCAGACCTATCGACGGATGACATGCCCCTGAATATCGCGTTGGATAAACCTGTGTTCGTCAAGGACCTTAAGGCGCATCTAATGGCATCTTTGATCCCCGAGGGGCCCTCGAAACCTTTCACAGGAGTGAGGATTGATCCGTTGACCGTTGATCTCCAAATGGGTGGGGCGACCATTCATCTTTCGGGTCAAGGTACACCTGGACGTCTGATTTTGTCCGGTGAGGCCCCTACTCTGTCCTCAGAAGATTTTCCCTTGGCTCTTTCTGTTCAACGCCCGTTTTCACTGGAGCAGATTCGTTTTGAAACGGTGATCCAAGGGGCAAGGGTGGACCTGGTGTTGCTTAAGGCCCAGGCGTTTAGGGGAAATCTTGAGGCGCATGGAAGATGGGACGGGACCCCAGCTGTTCCCCTGCTCTCGTTCCAAGGAACCTTTACGAATTTTTCGGTTGAATCAATGATGCATGCCGTAAGGTCTTCCTCCCACCGGTTGACCGGTGTGGGAGAATTGCATTGGACCGTCGCGCGAGCGGCACACTCGCCCTCCGGGCCATCACAGATGACCGGACCAGTCCGATTGATGATCCGGGATGGGCAATTAGTTGGATTTGATGTCATGCAGGGGATTGAAGATGCCCTTCAGCTACCGGACCTTCTGGAGGAATCCACCGGTGCTACAAAATTTTCTTTGTTTGACACCAATGTGGAACTGGAAGGCAAGGGACTCGTGATTCGGCAATTGACCGTTGAGGCACCCGATTTCTCAATGACTGGGGTGGGAAGTCTCGCCTTTGATGAATCGTTGAATCTGCAAGGCAATCTGGCCGTTTCACGGACGTTCGGCGAACGAATTATTCAGCGGTTTCCGATGGCCAAAGTTGCGTGGCATCAAGGAAAGTTGGTGCTGCCTTTTACCGTTCTGGGAACCGTTCAAAAACCGTTACTGCAATTGGATACCCAATCCCTTGGGCATAAGGTCAAAACGAACGTGGAGCGCAGGATTGAGAAAGTCTTACAGGGGGATGAACAGGAATTACAACAACTTTTACAAGACGGAGCGGATGTATTGAAACAGTTATTTGGGCAATAACAAAAGGGGGAAACGTTTCTTGGGACTGAACGTTTTTTAAATCCCTGGCTCAAGTTGGAGGGGGGCTATAGGCTTGACTCATGTTGATAGGGATGAAGGAATGAGGTTGCGTTGCAGCCGCTGAAGGGCACAGTTGAGCAACTATGGTCCGTAACTCCCCAAAATCATACGGTTTGCCAATAATGGCATAGACTCCTAGGCGGGTAGCGTTTTCCCGGATTAGGGCATTGAGGAACCCGGTCACCATAATAATTGGGATATCGGGCTTGTGCGAAATATGCCGTAACCGGTCCAAAAACTCCATGCCTGTCATGACCGGCATGGCATTATCAAGAATCACAACGTCAAAGGGTTTCGATTCCAGAAGGGTTAAACCCCTTGTTCCGTTTTCGGCTTCCACGCACTGACATCCATCGTATTCCAAAACGAGCCGAAGCAATCCACGACTCATCTCATCATCATCAATTATGAGAATGTTTTTAGACATCAAGCTCTCCTTATCTTGATCAATAAATGAATCCATTGTACTGGCTGATGAATTTCATTGACGGTCCACTCTCTGGTGGTGAAATCCCTAAAGGATGGCTCCTGAACAACTGTCCTGTACAGCAGGGTCTGTGTTGGTCTAGGAGGATATCACTCTAAGAAATGCGTGAAGTGTCGGGTGCCTTTAAAGGTTCAGGATTCTGCACATTCCAAATGACGAGCATTCCTCCGAAGATTCCAAGGCCTGTGACACAGATGGCTAAAATTAATTCCATGGTTTCCCTCAAATGTTGCCTGCTTGCCATGTTATCAAGCAAGGACTGTACCCAAACGGTAAGCGAGACGTTCTTCAAGGTTTCTAATGGTTATAACTTATTGATATAGCGATGAATGGAGAACAAAATTTTTAAAAGTGGTTTTGAAATCTTTAAAAGTATTTAAAGAGGATGAGGTATTAGGGCATCAGTTGTGGGACAGGTTGTTGTTCAGCAGCATACAGTCTGTATCTCAATGGATAACATCGGGGAGGGACTTACGGAATAGGAGAAAAATGGTCACTTGTGATGTTCAGGGATTTGGCTTTGGTGAGAGGGGCTTGTTGAAGATTCAAGTTTGGCACAGGGTCAATCTCGTTTGCTCGAGATGAGGAAATGCCGTCACAAGGTTCGTTCCTGTTCAAAAAGACTCGTCCAGCAAGGCCGCAGCATAGTTTGTGGGGTCATATTGATCGCAACCGTTGATGCAAAGTGGAACGTTCAGCTTGTAGGTGAGTACGACAAGGGGTTGAGAACGCAGGTGGGGGGACCCTTCGGCTTTGCTCAGGCTGTGCTTTTCTATAGCCCCTGAAACTATTCTTGACGGAGTACGGACAGGGGAGGAAACCCAAGCAATCGGTAGGTCCCGAGAAAGCCAGTCATGAGGCTTAGCAGAATCGTCAAAAGCAAGCCTGTGCTCAAGACGATCAGATCGAAGTTCCAGATTAGATCAAAAAAGAAGTACAAAAGGGACCAGGAGAGAAGGCACCCCAATCCAATGCCCACGAGGCCTGCAAAGGCTCCAATGACACCGAATTCCACTCCCAGGGAAAACATGAGGAGTTTGCGACTTCCTCCCAGGGCTTTCACAATCGCCAATTCATGTAGACGCCGGTACCGGTTGATGGAAATTGCCGCAATCATGACCACCGCTCCCGTCACCAGACATAACAGAGCTAAAGCCTGAATCCCCATGGCCAATTGTTGGAAGATCCGCCCAATATTTTCCAGCACATCTCCCACGTTAATGGCTGTCACATTGGGCATGACTGCCACGATGGCTTGTTGTAGGGGGACTTCGAGATTTGTTGGCACTCTGGTTGTGGCGATGTAGGTAAAAGGGGCGCCGTCAAAGGATCCCGGTTCAACAATCATGAAAAAATTAATGGAAAAACTGCTCCAGTCGACCTGTCGAAGGCTGGCCACTTTCGCGACAAATTCCACTCCTTGAATATCCAGCGTCAGAGTTGAGCCGAGCGTGAGTTCGAGGTTTTTTGCGGCGTCTTCTTCCACAGAGACTAAGGGGAAATCTGATGGTGATTCGGTTGCTCCGCCCGGGTTCGATTCCTTCGTATGATCCCACCAATTCCCCTTGGTGAGGATGTTATCTTGTGGAAGGTCGCGGGATGTCGTCAACACGTATTCTCTGGTGAAATACCATCCGTTTCGTTTCCCTTTATGCGCTTCAGGATCGATAGGTTGTCCGTTGATGGCTGTAATTCGAGACCTCACAACCGGAACTAAATTATATGGTGAGTCGGGGAATTTCTGTTCTAGCACACTGATGAACTGGGGTTGTTGGTCGGGTTGGATATCAATGAAAAAAAAGGAGGGAGCCTGAGAGGGAATTTGATTTCCGATCAGGTCAAGTAGGGATCGTTGGACAATGGTCAGCGTCGTCATGAGCATGACACCAATCCCAATGGCCAGCGTCATGGCTTTGGTGAAGTTTCCAGGCCGTTGAAGATTTTTTACCGCATGACGTAATAAATACCGCTGAGGTATCGGCACATGCCGGAGAATTCGATACAGTACTCCAGTGGCTCCTAATAAAAGGAGCACTGCCACCGCACATGCACCGGAAAAAAATACACCGAGGGCCGGTGAGTGGGCTTGCCACATGGCTAGGCCGGTCACGCCCACCATTATGCCGATGCTGACCATGAGCTGTGCCCGGTCATTCCACCAATGCTGAAGGAATGTCAGCCATCGGGTTAGTCTGGATTGGGTGTTGTTTATGTCCTGGGAGTGGTCCACCGCCTGTCGATACACCAATGCCGGGGAGACATGGCGGATGGCCAACAGAGGCCAGAGTGAGAACGCCAATGTGGCTAGGATGCCAAGAACGATTCCCCGCAGGATGGGAGCGACAGTGGGACTCATGGGCATGGTTTCAGGAATAATGCCTTGGAGCAATAAAGGTAAGCCTCGGTGAAGGACTACGCCGACTAGGACCCCAAGAAGACTGCCAATCCCTCCCAGGAATAGGCTTTGCGTGAGGTAGAGACGAATGATTTGTGAAGAATCCGCTCCCAGGGTTTTGAGGGTGGCAATAATGGGAATTTTTTGTGTGAGAAAGCCTTGAATCGTGCAAGCTACTCCGATCCCACCGACCAATAAGATAGTAAACCCAATCAGGCCAAGATAGAGATTTAATTGATCAAGGAACCGGCGAAGTCGTGGCTGAGCATCCCGAAATGAGCTGACCTGGGCACCTTCCTGGCTGAGGCGCCCGCGTAACTCACCCATCAAAGGCTCAAGAGAGGTGGAGTCGGATATGGACATACGATACCGTTCCTGAACCCGGCTTCCGATTTGGATCAACATGGTGGCTTTGAGTGCCTCCCGGGAAATCATGACCCGGGGACCCAAACTAAATCCATTGGCAATCCTGTCTGGTTCTTTTTTCAGCACGGCGGTAATAAGAAAGCTTGCTTGACCAATCCGTAGCTCACTGCCAACGGTGAGATTGAGCCGGATCAGCAAGGATTCCTGGACAAGTGCACCAAAGCAGGGCGAGTGGCTGCAACCAGATTGAGGAGAATCCAGAAGTTGTGCGGTCGGGAGATCAGGCTCCACCACCAACCGGCCATAGAGGGGATAGGCTGAATCTATGGCCTTGAGCTCTACCAATTGAGAAGCTATTTTTGTGAGGGGCGTTTGGGGGTTAGGGCTGTCCACTGTCGCCATCGCGGCAGTTTCAGTCACGTGCGAGAGGACCATGTTACGGTCGGCGAGGGAGTCCAGTACGTTACGGCCCTTGTCGGAAATCGCCCGCCGCCAGGATAGTTCGACATCACCGCCCAACAGAGCCCGGGTATCTCCCAGGATGACCTGTTCGACATTGACGGCGAACAGGTCCACGGCGACAATGGCACCGACACCGAGTGCAATACAGAGAAATAAAAACAGGAAACGAGACCAGGCGCTGTTGATTTCTCGCCAGGCGAGTTTGACTGATACGGGAATCATGCCTCAAAGGATGGCAACGGTTGCGTCGTCTCGTTGACCATCGCCCCATCCCGCAATGTCAGGATACGTTGTGCCCGAGAGGCCAATGACATGTCGTGGGTGACTAAAATCAGAGTGCTGCCGTGTTGTTGATGAAGTTCCCACAGGAGATCAATAACCATCGCACCGGTGGAGCTATCCAGATTGCCGGTGGGTTCGTCGGCAAGTAGGAGGGGAGGTTTGACAATAAAGGCCCTGGCTAGGGCGACCCGTTGCTGTTCACCTCCCGAAAGTTGAACGGGATAATGGTGAAGACGGTGTTCCAGTCCTACGGATTGCAAAAGGGTTTTGGCCCGTGATGTGCCCGTGGATATGCCTTGCAATTCCAAAGGCAACGCCACATTTTCCAGAGCCGTCAAGGTGGGAATAAGATGAAAGGCTTGAAAAACATAGCCAATGTGTTGACGTCGAAAGTGAGCCATTTCGGTTTCGGTTAAGGTTGTGATGTCGGTTTGGTGAATGCGTATGGACCCTTGCGTTGGTCTGTCGAGTCCAGCAAGAAGACCCAGAAGAGTTGATTTCCCGCTTCCTGATGGCCCGACAATAGCGACGACCTGATTGGTGAATATCTCGAAGGAAATGTCCCGTAAAATCTTGACGGATTGACTCCCTGCTCGAAGCTCCATTTCAAGATGATTGACAGAAATGAGAAGCTGGGATGATGGAGCTAGGGGGAGCAAAAGTGGTGAAGACGATGCTGACGATACAGGAAGATTCACGTTGATTACACAAATCGGTTCAAATGGTGGATAATAAGGTTGAGAGACATCATCTAAATTTTATGTATACATGTATCCTATCAGTCCTCGCGCTCTTCTGTCTGGGAATTTCGGGGTGTGACCCTCAGGAAAGTCCTTCCACAGATATATCAGAATCCATGAATCACAGTTCAGACTCGTCAGTGGCCGAGGCCAAATTCCAGGGCACCCATTCCTTGTCCGAGCCATTGGTGAGAAAGAAAGAATCCCTTCCTAAAATCGTGGCCTTCGGCGATAGCTTAACGGCTGGATTGGGGGTGTCATCGGACGAATCCTATCCCGCTCAATTGGAAAAGCAGTTGCACAAACGTGGATTTCACTATGAAGTTGTTAATGCCGGAGTCAGCGGAGAGACCTCAGCGGGAGGAGTGCGACGCGTCGAGTGGATTTTAAAAAGTCGGCCGACGGTTGTCATTTTAGAATTGGGCGTCAATGATGGACTTCGGGGGATGCCCTTGGAACAGACCTATACCAACCTTCGCAGCATTATTGAGCGATTGCAGAACGAAGGGGTATTGGTCATTTTGGCGGGCATGCGTCTTCCCCTCAATTATGGGGAAGCCTATGGGGGGGATTTTTTTGAAATGTATTCCAGGCTGGCTCAGGAACTGACTATTCCACTGATCCCATTTTTATTAGAGGGGGTGGCTGCAAAACCAGGGCTAAACCAGGCAGATGGAATTCATCCCACTGCGGACGGCTACACCCTTGTGACTCAGAATGTTTTGCACACCTTGGAGCCTTTACTCAAGACAGAATAGGCTTAGTCCAAGGAGGATGACACCCCTTCCCTTGAACGGGAAGGGGGGAAGTCGGGGTATTCTTTTGAACAAGATGTTGGGGAATGCAGGATGAAGTTATGACTTTTTGAAGAAAATGTCATAGACTCCATAGGCCAAGATAACCCCGATCATTCCATAGTACATGGCCGTAATCCCCTCATAGCCTCCGCCTGGCTCATTGGCAAATACTGGGTTTGCAGCGAATACGAGTAAGGCACTCAGAAAAGTAGTAATCCAATTCATACAAAAATCCTCACTTTCGGACGATGAAAATGATCTTACACAACTTTATTTTTTTGGATAGCATGTATAGCTTATCCACATTCGTGGGGGATTGTAGTAAATTTTATTTCCGTGATGCAAGTTACTGACTAGTACTAGATGGCTAAGCTTTAATTTCTAATTCATAGTACTTAAATCCCATAAAATGAACGATTTGTTTAGTAAGCAAAGAATGCCGCTGGATGGGCATAAGGCACATAAGAAGAATTTAGAAAACCGTTATTTTTTAATCCAGCTGTGTTCAATAAGACGAGAGTCAGATTTTACGGCTCCAGTCTTGAATGGGAGCCGTCGCAAAACGGGGATTTTCTGCTGTGCTTGCACCCACACCAAGCCACCTTTTGTTTTTCTTTGAGTTCCACCTCCATGGGCGAAATGTCAGTTCCGGTGTGGGACCCATCACAAAATGGCTGGGTTTTTGATCGTCCGCATCGGCACCAATAATAGGTCCCTGGTTCCATTTCCTGGACGTAAGGGGTTCGTTGCGGAATGATAATATGGTCGCCCATGTGATTCTCCTTCGTTCTACAAGAGATTTAGTGGTGATAAATACAGTTAACCGCAGCCTGGCTGAAGCCCCTTAGGACCCAAAGGGGTAAGCCAGAGAAAATCAGCAATGCCAGATTTCATCTCAGAACGAACAGCATCTTCCTTGGAAGGATGCCATGCTTCGAGATAAATGGTTATGGATTTGACCCCGGGGTGCTCCCACTCAACTCGCTTAGGGACGGGGATCTTGTATTGAATGTGTCCTCCACCCGTGTAGGTCACCAAGGGATCCACAGTCTGGGATCGGGTATTGAGGTAATTTGTAATAATCTGAGCCATGCCCTCATCCCGGAAGATGGATGCTTCGAAGATTCGCCGATAAACCTGGTCTGGCAATCCAGGATGGCACGCTTCAATTTGTTCAAAAATCAGTTGCTCATACGCCTGATCATCGGTCACGACTTCTTCAATGGGCCATTTTTGCATTTCTGGATCTTCCAAGGCATCGGATAATCCCTTAGTGGCGACTAAGCGAACGAGTGGGCGTGGGGGGTTAAGCCCAAAAATCTTGAGTTGATGCGATTTGGCAAAGATGACCAACGGTTGATAATCGGAGAACTCTCCACCCCAATTTGTGTTCCACTGTGAATCCTTTACCAATTGATCTTTCGTAAATTCAGGTTCTTGGATGTACCGGTCTAACCCGCGTTGTCCGTCCCAACTAAACATTTCCATGGCCAGCGCTGGATGGCGATCATAGGCCAGGAGGGCAGTTAAAATTTTTTGGGCAGCCTCAAGATGTGAGGGGGTGTAATGTTCTTCGCCGATATAAATCACATCGGCAGCTAATAATTGTGGGAGAAGATCCTCGAAAGTTATCACTTGCTGGCTGGAGACATCGTAGATTTTGTTGACTTCAAATGCCGGGCTGGTTGGTACCGTGGTACATCCCGTGGCGCTCATGACAATGATGCACATGAGTAGGGAGAAGTACTGTGGCTTCGTGTATGGAAAATAATGCCTCGGCATAATGAAAGAAGGTGTAGCATAGTTCTCCTTTGTGGGCAATATTGTTGATAACAATACGGTTGTCTCGGAATATTCAAAATGGCTAATGTCTGTGGAGAATTCGACTGGTGTTCTGTCAAAAAGGGATGAGACTTCATGGGTGATCAGGTGCTTGGGTTAGCGGCATTTCGGGACCGAATCAAAGCCAGCAGGGAATCCTTTCCTCACCACTGGGAGACGAGCAGGAAATTGATGGTTCCTGAAACCCTTCAAACCACGCTTCCCGCACTCATTCAACATATTCAAGTGGCTTCTCTCGATCCGATTCTTCGCGAACGATTAATCGACGCTCTGCAACAATTTTCCCAACCCGTTGTGAACAAGGAGGGAAATCAGGTTCTTAGAGAACTCACCGGTTATCCTCCTTCCAAAGCCGTTCGGGCGCTTATGGTGTGGGGACTCTTAGCTGATGTCGGAAGAAAGGAAAATTCGGAAGAGCTGTCCGGCGCCCAATGGGAGGAGATTATTCGAAATACTTCAAATCCCTACGACGTGTTACGGCATACGGCAACACCTTCCCTGTTAGATGTCGGAGCTGGAGATTTGTCCTTTGAACAGGAATTGGTTGATCACTATGTCCCGTATTTTCGGATGCAACGTACTTCGCTGACTTTACATGCCTTTGATCGGTTGATGCCGGGATCGCGAGTGGGCGGCGTCTATCACAAAAACCTGGATCGTGAGCGATATTTGCAGAGTTTCTCGCCCGAAGAATTACGCTTTAAATTTTGGGGCGGCATGGGCTTGGAAACGTTTTCGAAGGGGAAGGGACGGCTGCACCGTTACACCGTCAGTACATGCCATGCTCCGGCTAATCCCACTTTTGCCTATGAACCCAGTCGGTTGGCTCCTGAAATTATACATGGGCATCTTCAGTCTAGTCGGGGAAACTATCGTCGGGGCCGGCATGAAGGGGAGCCGGTTTTAGAGGTTTCCCATCGAGGACGCATCATTACCTTCCCTGATTGGAAGTTTGATATTTTGGGCCCCTTGAGATTGTTAAAATTTATGACCCAACGAAGTTGTGTGAGTATTCTTTCGGCTATCGATGGGGAGGTCTTTTGGGAGTTGCTCAGCCAATTGTTGGCGGATGATCGATTCCGTCCAAATAATAAGATTTTTACCAAAACCATGCTGCCTGAAATCTTTGGCACCGTGTATGAGCAATTGTCCTCTATGGCCGTCGGAGAGAGAAAAGAACTATCCAGGCTGGCTGACCTGCGAGATTCCATCCCTTTTCAAGGTGCGAAGAAGGAAGAAACTCAGGTACCTGGCCGGTTCCGGTATGTGGAAATTCGGCGGGGGGCGGTATTGGATGGCGTTCCCAGCGGTTTTACCGCACGGCAGTTTTCCCAAATGAAAGAAGAATCCACACCTTGGTGGGTGATTTTGGTGACCGATTGAATGGAATAAATAATTTTTTTTCTATGTATGGGAAACAGGGAAAAAGATTATTTATGAAACCTGGCAAGATTTACCTATTTTTAAATGTCGAATAAAAAAAGGGGAAATGCCAATAGGGCAGAAGGAAATAACAATTTTTATAGAAAGGCACGATCCATGACAGTCGGACAAATGAAAGATTTTCTCAAAGATTTGAATGAGGACTTAGAAATATTGGTCAAAATTCCCGGGCCGACCCAGGAGGAAGGTCTTTGGGAACCCCTAGACGGAATGAATATAAAAGTTGAACCTCAGCCGCCAGGCAAATGAAGGATAGGAATAATAGAATAGAGGAAGAGCAAAAACTGAAGAAACCCGCTTGAAATTGGAGCGGGAAAGGGGATTTGAACCCCCGACCCTCGCCTTGGCAAGGCGATGCTCTACCACTGAGCTATTCCCGCTCTGTTGGATATTTTGAACTGATTCTAGTGGGCACCCCGGAGGCTGTCAAGCAACATTGAATAGAGTATAATACCGAATTCGTTTTTAAGTTCAGTCAAGAGTAAACCGAATTAAACCGGGTAAAATGGAAAATTCGCATCAAGGACAGGAGGAATAGATTCATGTATATCAGTGTGATTGGAACGGGGTACGTTGGATTGGTGACAGGGGCCTGTTTTGCGGAATTTGGCCTGAATGTGCTGTGTATGGACACTGATGCCAGCCGGATTGCGGCTTTGGAAAAGGGCAATGTGCCATTTTTTGAGCCGGGACTTTCCGAACTCGTGACCAAAAATCTGACTGCCGGACGGCTTCGATTTACCACCGATTTACACAAAGCCGTCGATGAGGCCCTCGTTATTTTTATTGCCGTGGGAACCCCTTCTCGTGAGGATGGGTCTGCCGACCTGTCCTTTATCGATGAGGTGGCCAAAGATGTGGGAACCCGGATGACCGGATATAAGGTGGTGGTGACCAAATCCACCGTGCCGGTTGGAACGGCAAAACGTATTCGATCGATTATTCAGGCCAACCAAACAACGACCTGTAGTTTTGGTGTAGTCTCGAATCCTGAATTTCTTCGGGAAGGATCTGCAATTGAGGATTTCATGCGGCCTAATCGTGTGGTCATTGGAGCTGATAGTCCGGAATCGGTGGCGATTATGAAAGATCTGTACCGTCCCTTGTATATCCTTGAAACGCCAATTGTGATTACTGATATTCCAACCGCTGAAATGATCAAATATGCCTCGAACGTGTTCTTGGCAACGAAAATCTCTTTTATTAATGAAATGGCCAATCTCTGTGAACGGGTTGGAGCCGATGTGCAAATGGTGGCTAAAGGGATGGGATTAGACAAACGTATCGGATCGAAATTTTTGCATGCGGGTCCAGGTTACGGAGGATCGTGTTTTGGAAAGGATACTGCCGCGCTGATCAACATCGGAAACGAAAATGATTACGAAATGACCATAGCCAAGGCCACCAAGAGGGTGAACGACGAGCAGCGGATCCGGATGATGGACAAAATTCGAGAGGCGGTTGGGGAGTTACGCGGAAAAACCATTGCCTTACTGGGATTAGCCTTCAAGCCCAACACGGATGACATTCGGGATTCTCCGGCTTTGTACCTCGCCGAGCAGATTATGAAGGCGGGCGGGACCGTGAGGACCTATGATCCGGAAGCCTTGGAGATATCGATGAAGGTATTGCCAACCATGATTCCCTGCCAGGATGCCTATCACACGATGGAAGGGGCTGATGTGATTGTGTTGGTCACGGAATGGAACCAGTTTAGAAGTCTGGATTTTGACAGGGTTCGGGCTGCAGTGACCTCTCCGATTTTTATCGATCTTCGTAATGTCTATGAACCGCAACGGATGGCAGATCAGGGATTTTATTACCTCTCTGTTGGACGAAAAACCGTGGGGACCCATCCTTCCCCAAAAAAGCCACAAGATCAAAAGAGGCCTTCCTCCGTTAATACCTGAATTCGGTGTGAGACTCAACCTAGAGCCAAAATAAGGAAAAGCATGGTCACGTTGCTCTCCGAATTTTGAAACAAGGTCGTGCTGTTGACGGATGCTTCTGATTGCCCTATTTGCGTTTATAGCCCATGCGGTCCAATACCTTCATAATTCGTTTTTGAAGCTTTTCATCGGCTTCGCCTAACGCCAGGGCCAATGGCTCTACTGCCGGTTTACCAATCTTTCGAAGAATTTCGGTGGCCGATTGTCGAAGGTCGTCTTCCTCAGATACCAGGAGAGGCACGACATCAGCGACACAGGGTGCTCCTATTTTGATTAGGGCATCATAGGCACGCTGCCTGACGTCACCCACCTCATCATTGAGCATTTCCACCAGCGGCTTCACCGCAGCTTCCACCCGAAGTTCCCCGAGCACTTCAATGGCATGCTTGCGATTGAGCCAGTGAGTATCGGTAAGGTCCAGCAGGGCGGCATCGGCTCGTTGAATGTTGGGATCTTTAGATCGAATGCGAAAACTTTTGACGATCCGTTTGCCGTTTTCCTCGACCACCCGAAGAGTGGCCCCGTCACCGATTTTGATCTTTTGAAGGTCTTCAAGAGCCTCTTCGCTGACATCTAGCAGGACGGTTTTCCCATCGTATGCCAGAAGCTCGACCTCGATTTGATTGGCCTCAGGATTTATTGCGGTAACATTCTCGGTTACAAGATTAAAGCCGTCTTTTTTCGTGCCGCTCTTGGGGCCGATCGAAATCAGTTTTGCGGGTGCTTCATTTGCCATGATGGGTCAGTGTCCTTAATGTTGGTTGAAAAAAGCAAAAAGACCAGTAATTGTTATGAACGGGATGAACCAGGTGTCCACCCTAAACTCGCTAGGGCACCTTCTGCGGTGTCCCGAACCATTTCATTTTCATCTTCGAGTAACGGGACCAAGGGATCGATGGCTCGGCTATCCTTGAAGCGAGCCAGTGATTCTGCGGCATTGCGGCGAACCAACCAGTCCTCATCAGCCAAGGCATGAATTAAGGGATCCAAAGATCGAGGATCGCCAATTTTCCCCAACGCTTCTGCCGCGTGCCGGCGAACAATCCAATTCGAGGCTCCTAAACCTTCCACCAAAGCATCAGTCGCCCGGGAATCCCCCAATTTTTTCAGCACTCTTGCGGCATCCTCACGGAGAGTCGCGTCCATCAAGGCATCTACTAAGGCGGGGACTGCATCAGGATGACCAATCCGTTCCAACGCCCAAATTGCGGCGGTGCGCACACCTCCGTCCTTGTCATGACGGAGGGCATAAACTAAAGGTTCCACCGATTTGATGGCACGGAGTTTCCCGAGTGCGGTGGCGGCCTGTTCCCGAACGGACCATTCCTCATCATCTTTCAACGCCTCAATCAGGGGATCAACGGCCGATTCTCCAATTTGAACCAAGGCGCTCGTGGCTGCCTCGCGAACCACACAATCGTCTTCTAGAAACATATTAATCAACTTCGGAATAGCTTCTGAACCGGCTTCTCCGAGCCGGGAGGCGGCATGGTTCCGAAGGGATTCATTGTCATCGCGAAGCGCTGATAATAAGGGGTCTACGTGGTTACCTTCCGTCATGGGTCATCACTCCTTTACTCTTTTCCAACCCAGGCCTCTTCTTCCATGCTCATTTGTGCAGTGGCAGCCTCGAGTTTGTCAAGGATGACCCCTGAATTATAGGAAATCAGGCCATCCCGGTCTGTCTTTAATCGGGCAAATAATTCCATATGGGGTCGTAGGACTTCGATATCTTTTACCTTCTCCAGGGCTTCGACGGCCAATATGCGAAGAGGGCGAATGGGAATGGCTTCAATAAACAACTCAACCGGGCGTGGATCGCCGATGAGTCCAAGCGATTTAAGAGCATGTTCTTTCACCCCTGTGTCTTTGTCCGACCGGAGCCTCATCATGAGCGGTTCCACCGCCCGAATATCGCCAATTTTGCCAAGAGTGTCAGCGGCGGCTTCCCGAACCACCCAGTCATCGTCTTCCAGGTATTCAATAAGAATTTCGACGATGGGTCGGCCAATACGATGCAGTTGAATGACCGCTTCCTGCCGTACGCCTTCCTTCAACTCGGATTCGTCCACCGCCCTTAGGTCGTCCATGGTTTGATCGACACGGTCCCGAATTGCACCCAATTTGCGCAAGGTATCGGTAGCCAGGTCACGAAGATCAGGGTCGGACATGGCATCAACAAATGCATCCGCCGATCGAGGATCAAGGAGATGGCCGAGAATTTCTGCGGCCCTGAGACGGATGGCTGGATCGGGATCCTTGAGCCGTTCCGACAGAGGGCCGATAGAGGTGGGAATGACACCGAGTAGAGCTGTGACTTTTTCCCGGAGAGAATCGTCGCGTAAATGCTCCAGGAGAGCCGCTGCGGTGGCTTCATCCAAAATTCCAGCCATATGTTCCAAGGCATCTACGGCGGCCTGTCTGACCTGTTCATCCTCATCCTTCAGGACATGGGCCAGGGCTTGGCCGGCTCGTGGATCCCGTAAACGGGCCAACATTTTTGCGGCCTCGACCTTGTAGTGAGAAGAGCCGGTGGTCATGGCCTGAATAATAGCTTCGACTGCCTTGGGTCCACCTTTTACGCAGGTGGATGTGGCCCGCATCCGGCGCCAATCCTCCTCGTGATCCAGTTCGGAGATGATGGTTTCAAATGTTTCTTTCGGCATCGTTAGGTCTTTCAGTTAGATGCGTATCTGTCCCGGCCTCCAGCCGAGGTGAGAGAGAGATTCCAACACATGACGACGGAGATTGTCATTCTTGGTCGATTTTAGGATTTTTAATAGGGGATCTACCGCCGGTTGACCAAACTGCGTCAAGGCTTCAGCGGCTTCTGTCCGCAAGAGCGTACTCTGCAGCGCCTGAACAAGGGTCGGGATAGCTTGTGGGTCGCGTATCTTCGCCAAGGCCCTGATGGCGGCTTCCAGGGGAGGAAGGTCTTCTTTGTATCGAGGGTCGGTGCAACCTTCCATGCGATCCTCATAGGCTTCCTTGGGCAGAGAGTTGACTAACGCGATTAACGCGGGAATGGCTTCGGTTGAACGGATCTGACCTAGGGCCTCAATCGAAGGCAATTTGAGCGAAGGCGTATTGAGGGCGAGGGACGAAAGCAGCAGAGGAATGGCACGGGGATCGCCGATCTGTCCCAATGCGCGCACGGCGTCCTGGCGTACGGCAGTATCGGAATCCTCAAGAACCAGAATCATTAAATGTCCCACCGCTTCCATGGGTTTCAAGAGGGCTAAAGCTTCAACTGCGCGCAACCGGATTTTCCAATTCTGATCCTTCAGTTTTTCTAATAATTTCGGAATGCTGGTATCGCCGATGGCTTGAATGGCCCGTCCGGCTTCTTCTCGAACGGCCGGCACTTTGTCCTGGAGGAGTAAGATCAACGTATCAATGGCTTGGGGGTTCTTAATACGACCAAGGCCCTTGGCTGCCGACATACGCACAATCCAGTTAGGGCCCAATGCCGCGGATAACAAGGGATCTAAGGCCTGTTCATTGGCGATATCGGCCAGAATACACGCGGCGGATTCCTGAACCTGAAGATTGGTATCCTGGAGGCAAAACCCTAGCGAGAGGATTGCCGGTTCGCCAAGTGCTTTTAAGGCAGAGGTTGCGGCTTCCCGTACGGCCCGGTCAGAGTCACGAAGCGTCCGAATTAGGGGTTGAATGCTTCGGGGATCGCCTAGACGCCCAAGGGCAACTGCCGCATCTTCGCGCACGCCCCAATCTTCATCGTCCAGGGCGGAAATATGTTCGGCGACCGAGTCGATCATGTCTGTTGCACTTAAAGTAATTGGGACCACGCTTTCGGAAGAAGCGGGTCTCCCCTACCATTAGGGAAAACCCGAAGTTCGACGTTACCACACGATTTTTTTGGGGGTCAATGAGAAAGAGGACCATTTGCCTGTACGGGTGATTGGTAGGCAGGTGCTACACCGATCGAAACACCGCTAGGAGGTCACTCAAAGCTAACATTTTTATCCTCAAAACCTCATGTTCCTGGTGCAGGCTGGTTTTGATGGTCTGATCGGTCGGAGATTTCAAGAATTGTTCACACATTGTTGTGATTCGCTGAAATTCCGTCTCCGCCTTATTTTTTACGACACGATTTGACGCGAGAAGCTCCGTCACCTGGGTGTGAGTCTCGGTCAGATGTTTTTGGAATTCTCCTTCCGGGAGTGAGCGTTTAGTGGCCTCATCCAGGCAACGATCGATGTATTGGGAGAGGAGGACATAAAATCTCACCAGCGTTTCGGTTGTGGTGATGTGCGGGAGAGTTGTGTCAGGTTCAGTCATGATCGTTCCTTTCAGGTTAGGCCTTTTATTCTTAAAGGTGGAAACCGTTGGTATAAATGCCGGGTTCCGCACAGGCATTTTTTCATTCTGTCAATAACGGTAATATGGTGCAAGTCCTGAATGATGTGTCGGGGAGAAGGCCTTCCCGGTTTCGGTCAATCCGCTAGGAACGGGGATTGTGATCTCCTGATCCGGAGGGAGCCTTATTGAAATTGAAAAAATCTGCGAAGAAATAGAAGAAGTTACGGTTACTGAATATTTTTTTAAACAATTGCTTGGTCAGGTGTGCAAGGGGAACGTCCTCTCCATGAGTTTTGATGAGTAATCGAGAAGGGATCAATTCTGACTCCGCCACGGTTGGTGGAGGTTCCACTGCATGATTTCAAGGCCAAATGACCGGAAATAAACCTTCATTCTATAGTTATTACAGGAAGAACCGAATTCAGTAGACACAATACAAAGAATGCGGCGTTTTTACGTTGACGATTGGGTCCCAGTCGCAAAAATGAGAATGAACCTGGCGCTTCCAGGTTCATAATTACTGTATTGTCCTTGTTTATCCTTTCCCTACATCAATAAATATTTTTGCCTCGGTTATGGTGTTACCTGAATATCGGTTAGTCATGACTTTCAGACAGTCATCTTCTAAAAACACATTTATGCCAAATGGCCGAAGGTTGCATTGAGTAATTTCCGCACTCTCGGTTGTGATTTCTTTGACTTCAAGAACCATGCTGTCTGACAGGGCTACCTGGATCACCTTTTCCTTGGTTCTGACCGTAATCACATCAAGCAACGATTCGTTTTTGCTGACTATTGGTCGCCATTCTGTTCCTTTTTGGTCCGCAGGAATGGTCACCCAAATCTCGGGAGTTTCACCTTTTCCAATTAAAACTGGAATAAACCCATTGACTGAAACTAATGCCACACCATCTATTAATTTGTTCGTGGCAATTTCTAACTGGTTGTAAGGTGTAAACTCTTTTGGAAGCGAGTCTAATTTCATTGTTTCCTCTTTAACATTATCTGTGACAGGGATAATTTGGGGGGATGAAAAGACTGTCAGTAATAGCGATTTTTTTGGCTTAAATCAACTCTCGTGAGATTGTGCCTCTTGCTGCGCCAGGCTTACCTGGTTTCCTCCTGGAAGGATTTAAGAAGCGAAATGATGAGAATGATGATGACGAAGACAAAAGGAAATGCGGCTAAAATTGCTCCGGTTTGCAGGCCTTTGAGTCCGCCGGACCAAAGGAGGATCGAGGCCGACAGGGACTGAATAACCCCCCAGGTGAATTTGACCCGATTCGGGGGGTTGAGGCTGCCGTTCGTGGTTAAGGTGCCCAAGACGAAGGTGGCAGAGTCGGCTGAGGTGATGAAAAATGTCCCGATGAGAAAAATTGCGAGGAGCGACATGACCGTGCCCATCGGATATTGTTCCAAGACGGTAAATAGCAGAACCTCAATACCTTGCGTTTCCATGACGGCTTTCAGGGGAGTGTTCTGAAACAGTTCCAATGCGATACCGGTTCCGCCAAAGACAGTGAACCAGAACGCACAAAAGAGCGATGGAACAAGCAACACGCCCAGCACAAATTGTCGCACGGTCCGGCCTTTGGAAATCCTGGCGATGAAGGTGCCCACAAACGGCGCCCAGGCGATCCACCAGGCCCAATAAAATAAGGTCCAGTTATGAATCCAGGTGGAGTCTCGAAAGGGCGCGAGGTTCAGGCTCATCGTAGGAAGGTTTTGGATGTAGTGTCCGAAGGTCGAGGGAAACACGGACATGATGAAGTGCGTTGGACCGAGAAACAGCAAGAAAAATAGGAGAGTCAGCGCCAGAACCATATTCATATTACTGAGATATTTGATGCCTCGTTGGAGTCCGGTCTGAGCGGAAAGCATAAAGAGCACAGTGACAGTGGCGATGACCGCTATTTGAGTAGCCAGAGTGTTGGGCACCGCAAACA
>DOFS01000521.1:0-12223 GCA_003523945.1 Nitrospiraceae bacterium
ATTGCCAATTGAATTCATTTGCAAAGTGAGATCTTTGAGGCCCAACGAGGAAAAAAACCTCCATAATAGGGCAATCACCTCGACATCCATGGCGGGATCTTCGGTCCCCAATGCTTCAACCCCGAATTGGTGAAATTGCCGGTAACGTCCGGCTTGGGGGCGTTCATGGCGGAACATAGGACCAAGATAATACAGTTTGCGGGTAGAAGGGGATTCAAGTAGATGGTGTTCTAATACAGCTCTCACTACACCGGCCGTTCCCTCAGGACGTAATGTGAGAGAACTCCCATCTCGATCGGGAAAGGTATACATTTCTTTTTCTACAATATCAGTCGCTCCTCCAATACTCCTGGCATAGAGTTCAGTGGATTCGAATATCGGAATACGGATCTCAGAGAAGCCGGACTGGGCTGCAAGGGTATGGGCTAGTGTTTCCATATAGCGCCATTGTGGAGTTTGTTGAGGCAAAATGTCCTTTAGACCTTTAATGGAGCGCAACACGGAAAGCCCTGTTCTGTTGAAGAATGTGTTGTGGAAAAGAGAATTCGACTATATCTTTCCGCCAGAATCCAGTCAACGAATCAATGGGGTAGGGAACGGGTAGTGGTAGGAAAATTCGTTTGACTCTTCATCTTTCCCCACATAAAATGGCGGGTTCATAAGAAAATGGCTAAAAGGAGAACATCGCCGTGTCAATGACTTATCGACAGCCTTCTAATTTAAAGAGAAAACGAGATCATGGGTTTCGAAAACGCATGAGCACCAAAAATGGGAGGAAAGTCCTTGCCCGCCGCCGTAAGAAGGGCCGGTACCGTTTGACGGTTTCTGATGAGTAAGGGGAGGGCCTCCCGTTTTTTTTAAAGAAAAAATATGAATATGATGGAGTGAAGGAGAATGGGTTTGTCATGCGGAACTCATTTTTTACCCTCCTGGTCAGCCGTGCACCCAATCAAGAGCCTTCACGGATAGGAATCGTTGTAGGGCGGCGAGTGGGTAAGGCCGTGACGAGAAACAGGCTGAAGCGGATATTTCGTGAACTCGTCAGAGCATCACATTCTGATATCGCCGGTGGATTTCATTGCATTGTGTACCCAAAAGTTAAGGTGTTGGGAGTGAAACATCGGGAGATTGGCGAGACCTGGAAGGGCGCATTGGCTAAAGCCGGGCTTCTCTAATAATTGAAAATGGTATCTTGGATATTAAGAAAAAGTATTGCATGCTATCAATATGGGATTTCCCCATTTATGGGAATTTGTTGCCGTTTTGAACCAACATGTTCTCATTATGGCCTAGAAGCAATCACTAAACATGGTGCGATTAAGGGTCTGGTATTAATGGTTTGTCGAATTCTTAAGTGTCATCCATTCCATCCCGGGGGGCTGGATCCGGTTCCCTGAACTCTGAATATTCCGCCCCTGTTTGATTTGCAATTACCAACAGCTTTAATGGGACTCAAGAGTTAGAAAAATGGAAAAGCGCGTCGTCCTTTTCCTTGTTCTTTCCTTAGGAATTATTTTTGGGTATGACCTACTCCTTAAGGAGTTGGGTTACTCTCCTTTCACGACCAGTCCGATCATCGACCAGGAAGAGCGCACCACAAGCCTGCCGAAGACGGGGACTGAAGCGGAGATCACAGCCCCAACCTCATCTGAACCCCATTCAATCTCATCCTCTATTCCCTCTTCTGACGGGCCGTTCATTACTGAAGAGGTTGTGGTTGTTGAAACACCTCTTTTCCGAGCGGGTATTTCGGGACGGGGAGGAGTCTTGACCTCCTGGGAGTTAAAGAAATTTTTAACTCAGACAGAAGAAAAAATTCCCGTCGAATTGGTCTATACCAATGGGCAGTTTCCCGGGCCGCTCACGGTTCAGGTCAAAGGCGGTGAAGTGGAGACGCAGCGTCTTCGCCAAGGAAACTTTCAAGTCCAAAAAGATTTTGACCAATTAGATGCAGCGCATCCCTCCGGTAAAGTGGTTTTAACCCATTCTTCTCCCGATTCCGATATTTGGGTCCAAAAAGAACTCACATTTCATTACGATTCTTATGTGGTGGATATCCTTATTCGCACTCGTGGAATTTCAGGGGACCTTGATGTGCTTTTGGGCACCAATTTTGGTGTAGTGGAATGGGGACAAGGGTTTATTGGGTTGCTGGGATCCGCCTGGAAGGTCGGTGAGGAATTGGAAAAACAGTCTCCGGATGCGGAGGAACCGATACTGCGTCGCGATGGCCCTGTCAGGTGGCTGGCCCTTCAGGATAAATACTTCATGAGTGTTTTTATCCCGGAAGATGCTGACGGCCTGCTTTCAAAGCTTGAAACCGAAATGGTTGTTTCAGCCGGAATGTCTCTTCCGGGGGGATCTGGGGAACAAGTTCATAAGACAAAATTGTATGCCGGTCCCAAACAATATGATGTTCTTAAATCTTTCGGGATTGGGTTGGAGGACACCATAGATTTCGGTTGGTTTATTTACGGCAGTTGGAGCATTGTGAAAGGCGTGGCGAAGCCACTGTTTTCAGTCTTACGTTTTATTTATGACTACACCAATAATTATGGTGTGGCCATTATTTTACTGACCTTAGGGATTAAGTTGTTATTTGTTCCTTTGCAATATAAAAGCTACAAATCCATGCAGGGGATGCAAACGATCCAACCCAAAGTCCTGGCTCTTCAGGAAAAACTTAAAGATAACAAAGAAAAACTCAACCTGGAGCTAATGAAGCTCTACAAAGAGCATAAGGTGAATCCTGTGGGGGGATGTCTCCCCATGGTGTTACAGATGCCGGTATTTGTTGCGCTCTTTAATATTTTGTATATGACGATCGATCTCCGACAGGCGCCATTTATGCTGTGGATTACAGACCTTTCTGCCCAGGATCCGTATTACGTACTGCCTGTCCTGATGGGAATTTCTATGGTCGTCCAACAAAAAATTATGCCGACGACGATGGACCCCACTCAGGCGAAAATGATGATGATCCTCCCGGTTGGCCTGACATTTTTGTTTGTGACCTTTCCCGCCGGGTTAGTGTTATATTGGGTGACAAATAACGTACTGACCGTGACCCAGCAATTTGTGACCGATAGGTATATTTTGAAAAAGCCGAAAGGTGGGTCGACGGATCATTCTCCAAAAGGAAGCGATGCTGGTTTGGAGTCTGGGAAAAAGAAACGTTCCTCATCTCCCTCGGTTCCATCCTCCAAATCCTAGTCCTCGTCTCTTTCTCAATTATGGGTTCTTTGGACGACACCATTTGTGCCGTGGCCACCCCAATGGGAGAAGGGGGTGTGGGAATCGTTCGAGTGAGCGGAGCTCACGCCCTTCCAATCGCCTCAGATATTCTTCGATTGCGCTCGGGTAAACCCCTTGAACAGATGAAGCCCTACCAGCTGTACCTGGGCCAATTCATTTGGAACCCTATTCAAACCGGGAAAACTGCCGGAAGAGAGATTTCATCAGCTTTGGATGAGGTCCTGGTCGTCACAATGCGAGCGCCACGGTCTTATACAGGAGAAGATGTCGTAGAAGTGCATGCCCATGGCGGGCCGGTCATTGTGAATGCCATTTGTGAAGCCTTGAGTCAAGCTGGCGCCAGGTTGGCGGAGCCCGGGGAGTTTACGAAGCGGAGTTTTTTGAACGGTCGGCTGGATTTAACCCAAGCGGAAGGGGTCTTAGATACCATACGAGCCAACTCTCTTCAGAGTTTGAAAATGGCCCAGGAGCATCTCCAGGGACGGCTGTCTATGATCATCCAACATCAACGCGACCGTCTCGTGAAACTTGTTGCTCATTTGGAAGCCGGAATGGATTTTGTGGATGACGATATTCAGTTTATTGCCCAGAGCGACCTGAAGCACAATACCCAGGAGGTCTTAGGAGAAATTTTACAACTCTTGGAATCCGCAGAAGAAGGCCGAATGATTCGTGAGGGTATTCGCACGGTCATTGTTGGGCGACCCAATGTGGGAAAGTCCAGTTTGTTAAATGGCATACTTGGAACCAACCGAGCTATTGTGTCTCATATTCCTGGGACCACACGTGATGTAATCGAAGAGGCCATCATGGTTGAAGGTGTCATGATTCGGCTCTTTGATACCGCCGGATTACGAGAAACGTTAGATGAATTGGAGAATGAGGGAATGAATCGCGCCACCCAGGCCATCGAAGAAGCCGACGTGTTGATTATGGCATTTGATCGCAGTTCAACACTTAATGAAAAAGACTTATTTTTTATTGAAAAATATGAACAAAAACCATGTGTTATGGTACTTAATAAAATAGACTTACCGGCCAAATTTTCTCAAAATGAACTGCAGGATATTGTAAACCAACCTAGAAAAGGCTCTGAGGATAGCTTTGTGGGAGAAAAAAAGTATATCGAAGTCTCTGCATTAAGCGGTGAAGGTCTTGATAATTTGAAAAAAGCCATCAAGAGTCTGGCTGTTGGTCGCCAATATGAAGCCGGTGATTCGGTGCTCGTTTCACGGCTGAGACATAAGACGTTACTTCACAATGCCGGAGAGGCCTTGAAAAACGCTATTTTGGCCATAGATGATGGGCTTTCCGCAGAATGTGTTGCATTAGAATTGCGTATGGCACTGAATTCTCTTGGAGAAATTGTCGGCGCGATCACGAATGAAGATATTTTAGATCAAATTTTTCGAGAGTTTTGCATTGGGAAGTAATAGCAACCCCTATCCATTTTTTTAAAGAATACAGAACATTTATTTTATGAGTAAGGAATGTGACATTGTTGTCGTTGGAGGGGGGCATGCCGGCTGTGAAGCGGCACTTGCGGCCGCCCGGATGGGGTGTAGGGTGGTGATGTTAACCATCGATTCATCCAAAATCGCCACCATGCCTTGCAATCCTGCGGTAGGAGGGATTGGGAAAGGCCATCTCGTTAAAGAAATCGATGCCCTTGGGGGAGAAATGGGATGGAACACCGATCAAGCTGGCATTCAATTCCGCGTCCTCAATACCCGTAAAGGACCGGCTGTCCGCGCTACCCGGGTCCAATGTGACAAGCAACTTTACGCCGATCGAATGCAGGATACGGTAGGCAGGCAGAGTAATTTAACGATTATTCAAGGAACAGTTGACCGGATTTTGACGAAGAGCGGCATGGTCAATGGTGTCACGACCAATAGCGGAGAAACCATTCTCACTAAAGCCGTAGTTTTGACATCGGGGACATTTCTGAAAGGTCTTTTGCATATTGGATTGAATCATCTTCCTGGCGGGCGAGCCGGTGAGCCATCTGCAGAGCATCTATCCGATTGCATGAGGGACTTCGGATTTGAAGTCGGACGATTAAAAACAGGTACCCCCCCGAGAATTGATCGAGATTCCATTGATTTCAATGTCATGATTCCCCAGCCGGGGGATTCGATCCCCAGACCATTTTCTATTCGAACCACTCACATTTCCAACCCGCAAATTCATTGTCATATTACCTATACGAATGATGAAACTCACCGAATCATAAGGGAAAATCTTGATAGATCTCCGATGTATTGCGGAATCATTGAGTCAACAGGGCCGCGCTATTGCCCATCTATCGAAGATAAAGTGGTCCGGTTTTCCGACAAAAACCGCCACCAGATTTTCATGGAACCTGAAACCCTTGAATCACGCTCATTTTATCCGAATGGTATTTCTACCAGCCTTCCGGTGGACGTACAGCAGGCATTTGTCAGGACGATACCAGGTCTTGAGGGGGCGGTGTTTCTTAGACCTGGGTATGCGATTGAATATGATTACTTCCCGCCACGACAACTTCACGAAACCTTGGAAACGAAACTCGTCAAAGGACTCTTTCATGCCGGGCAAATAAATGGGACCTCCGGGTATGAAGAAGCCGCCGCACAAGGAATTATGGCGGGGATTAACGCTGCTCTTCAGGTAAAGGGTGAGAGCCCGCTTATTTTAGATAGGTCTCAGGCCTATATTGGCGTATTAATTGATGATTTAATCACAAAAGATGCACGAGAGCCCTATCGAATGTTTACCTCGAGAGCTGAATATCGCCTACTTCTCCGTGAAGATAATGCTGATTTTCGGTTAAAAGAACAAGGATATCGTATCGGGCTAGTCTCGCAGGAAACATTTGAGGCCTTTCTACGCAAAAGAGATAAGATCGAACGTGAGATATGCCGGCTTCACGCCACTGCTCCAAAGTCATCCGGATTTGGGGAAGATGAATTGATTCCGATGGAAAATGTTGCCCCAAATTCGTCACTTGCTCATCTGTTGCGAAGGCCTGAAGTTTCATATCATCACTTAGCTCAATTTTTAAATGGAACAAAAGAAGTTGATCCTGACGTGGTCGAAGCCGTTGAAATAACGATCAAATATGAGGGATATATCAAGCGCCAGGAACAGCTAATCGGGCAATTTAAAAAACTTGAACATCGACATGTTCCAGAGAGCTTTAATTACGATGATATAAAAGGGTTTTCACATGAAGTTGTTGAAAAATTGAAAAAGGTTCGCCCTTCCTCCATTGGGCAGGCCTCGCGCATTTCTGGAATGACACCTGCCGCAATTTCGCTTCTCCTTGTCGCAGTGGAAAAGCATAAGAAAGCAAGCTAAGTCTATTCCCTCAGCAAAACCTGAAGTTGTTTCTTTGCCAATGCCATTTTAATAAGCCAAATGGATTATTTTTCATTTATTTCTCATATAAAAATGGATGTTCCACGTGGAACAAAGCGATCAATCTTTTAATTTTCTAGATCATTTCATGCATGGTGCCCATAAACTGGGGCTTTCCTTCTCTGAAGAGGTACTTGGTAAGTTTGGCCTATATTATGACCAGTTGTGCCGTTGGGACCGTTCGGTCAACTTGACTGGTCTTCGTACAGAGAGAGACCGGACTGTTTTACTGTTTGTCGATTCTTTGGCTGGATATTTGGCTCTTTCCGACCACACTTCTGGAAAGATTGTTGATATAGGAACAGGAGGTGGTTTTCCTGGTATCCCTCTCAAGCTTGTTTTGTCTACACTTGATGTTGTGTTAATGGAGCCACGTTCTAATAAAACGGCATTTCTACATAACATCATTGGGAAACTTGAATTGCAAAAAATTTCCGTCGTTCAGCGTCGCTTGGAGGATTTTAACTCGGTAGGAGATGAGGAAAAATGTGACGTCGCTTTGTGTAAAGGGGTTAATATGGATCATATCCTGCCGTGTCTTGACCGGATTTTGAAAAAAAATGGGAAACTAGTTGTATTTCGATCGAAAAATATTGACAATCGTTCCCGACTCACCGGCATGGAAGTGTTTGATGAAATTTCCTATGAATTGCCGTTTGGATATGGAAGCCGAGTCTTGTCGATTTTGAAATATAAACCATGAGCAGGCATTTGCCACGTTCTACGTGGAACATTTGAGCAGATTTTCTATGGAATTCTCTTGAAACAGATCATTGCCATCGCAAATCAAAAAGGCGGAGTGGGAAAGACTACGACGTCAATCAATCTTTGCGCGGCCTTGGCCATATCTGGAAAATCCGTCCTATTGATTGATTTAGACCCGCAGGCCAATGCGACTAGTGGATTATCCATTGAACCTAAGGGCGCGACTATTTATGAATGTTTAATGGATAGACGCTTGATTGAGGGAGTAGTTTTACCTACTTGTATAAATGGATTACATGTTGTGGCGTCAAAGGGCGATTTGGTAGGGGCTGAAATTGAATTGTCCAATCTCCACGATCGTCAAACCATTCTCAAAAATGTGCTGGAGGGAGTTGGGGATTATGACTTTATCATCATTGATTGCCCCCCAGCCTTTGGACTCCTGACAATTAATGCTCTTGTCGCAGCCTCTGGCCTGATTATTCCTGTGCAGTGCGAGTATTATGCGATGGAAGGTTTGGGGCGTTTATTAGGGAATGTCGAAAGGATTCGTGAGTCATTTAATCCGGAACTGGCTGTTCAGGGCATTGTATTGACGATGTATGATTCAAGAATTAATCTTTCGCGACAGGTGCAAGATGAAATCAGAGGGTTTTTTGCAGATAAAGTTTTTCGGACTGTCATTCCAAGAAATGTGGCATTGGCAGAAGCCCCGAGTCATGGAAAGCCGGTTTTGTCCTATAATGCCGCATCCAGTGGAGCCAAAGCGTATCTTGACCTCGCCGAGGAGATTTTAAGCAATGGAAAAGAAAGCCTTGGGTAAAGGGCTTCAGGCTCTGCTTCCCGAGAAGAAGACTCTTGTTTGGAAGGTGGAGCAGGATGGTCAGGCGGTCTCCATGATTCCCCTGGACCAGATTCTTCCGAACCGCTATCAGCCCAGAACGACATTTTTGGAGCCCGAATTAGATGAGTTAGCGCAATCCGTCAAAGAGCATGGCGTGCTGCAACCGATTGTCGTCCGGAGAAAAGGCGATGGCATGTACGAACTGATCGCCGGGGAACGTCGATTTCGAGCGGCAAAGATTGCCGGTCTCCCCACCATCCCTGTCCTGGTGAGAAATTCCAACGATGAAAAGGCATTAGCGGTCGCGCTGGTAGAAAATATCCAACGTCAGAATCTCAATCCCATGGAGGAAGCGAAAGCCTATTCCCGATTGATGGGGGAATTTGGCTTGACTCAGGATCTGGTTTCCCGTTCGGTAGGAAAAGATCGCTCATCCATTGCCAATATTGTACGTCTTCTCTCGCTCCCAAAGGATGTCCAGCAGTATATTGAGTCCGGGGCCATCAGTTTAGGCCACGCCAAAGTATTGGCTGGGCTTCCCACGCCGGAAGCACAACTCCAGCTTGCACGCAAGATCGTCTCCGAGCAGCTCTCCGTCCGGCAAATTGAGCAGATGATTTCAGGCCACAAGAAAAGTAAAGGGGTGAAATCAAAAAAAGAGGAGCCCAATAGATTTCGCAACCTGGAAGAGCAATTTCGAAAACGATTGGGTACCAAAGTCCAGGTGAAAGCGGGAACCAGGGGGGGGCAGGTCATCATCCATTATTTTTCCGATGATGAACTGGATCGGATTGCTTCACTGGTTTTGGAATAGAATTTGAATAATTCACGGGATGACTTATGGGTGACATGGGCACTCCCTTATGATGTCAAAGGATCATGATAATGGAAAATGGTAGACCTATTCTTACCGGGTATCTAGTCAGGTATGAAGGAATTGGAGCACATGGTTTTCGAGGAGGGAGGGGCTCATGTTTTTCAAAAAAAACGCAGATAGCAGTCAGGATACCGCAGAAATGAGTCAGGGGCAGGAGAGAGAACCAGCCGTGGTGGACAGTCCCCCAAGCACAGCCAGTCAGCCGGAATCAGGTGATATCATCGCCTTTGTTGGCGAAGAGGTAACCTTTAAGGGAACTATCCGGTATCAGGGAACGGTTCGTGTGGATGGTCGCCTTGAGGGTGAAATTTATACCGATGGGAATTTAATTATTGGGCAAAAAGCGGTCATTGCTGCCAAGATTCATGCTGGAACCATTATGTGTCAGGGACAATTGACGGGGGATGTCGAGGCCAAGCACCGCGTCAAATTGTTATCCCCAGCTGTCTTTGAAGGGACAATTACCTCCCCCCTTCTTTCGATGGATGAGGGAGTGGTGTTTAATGGGACCTGCAATATGCCCCAAAAAATGGAGCGAAAAGGCAAAGAGACCAAACTTGTGATTTCGGTAGAAGAAGCCGTGAAGGTGAAGTAGAGCCAAGCGATCTTCTGCAAAAAATAGGCTGTCGGTTCCCAGCTGGACATGGAGATCCAAATGTGCACCTGAGGGCTCTTTACTGGATGAGAGGAGGTATGTGGTATGTGGGGTGAAAAGGACAAGAAAAAAGATTTAGGGTTTGGGCAGGAATTTTATACCTTTCTAGGAAAAGGTGTGGATTTTAAGGGCAAAGCCCAGTTTGAGGGTACGGTCCGGGTGGACGGAAATTTTGAAGGGGAAATCACGATCGATGATACCCTCATTATTGGTGAGAGTGCCGTGATCAAAGGGGCAATCACAGGTGGGACCATTGTGAACAGTGGCCGGATTGAGGGTGTGATTACCGCGAATACAAAAATTCAATTGCTGAAGCCGGCGGTCCTCATTGGTGATGTCCATACTCCTGTCTTTGCTATGGAAGAAGGCGTCTATTTCCAAGGGGAGTGTGATATGGGGTCCGCTCCAAAATTAAATACGCCAATCGAGAATAAGGTCCTCACGAATGGACAAGGCAAAACGACACCCAAGGTTGAGCAAAAATCAGAAAAAAAATTAGAAACCGAACCGTTGAGTCGCTAATGCCCGTCGCGGAACCCAAAAAAGTTGTTTTAGGAATGAGTGGCGGTGTGGATAGCTCCGTGGCTGCCAAATTACTGAAGGAGCAGGGCCACGAAGTTATCGGGGTCACATTGAAAGTCTGGGAGGAAGAGGATGAATCCACCGTTTCCAAGCGTTGGCAGGAGCGGGGGTGTTGTAAGGTTGGAATGGCCAGGCATGTTGCGGAATTATTAGGCATCTCTCACCAGGTCATCGATACTCGAGAACGCTTTCAGCAGGGGGTCATTGAGGACTTCATTGGCGGCTATATTCAGGGAATCACGCCTAATCCCTGTGTTCGGTGTAATGAACGAGTGAAGTTTGGAGGTCTCTTTCAAGTGGCCGATGAACTTGGAGCTGACTATATCGCGACCGGCCACTATGCCAATATCAGACATGACGAACATAAGACCCCCTTTTTGGCTCAAGGTCATGATGTTAAAAAGGACCAATCCTACTTTCTTTATCGTATCCCACCCCGCTGGCTTTCAAAAATGATGTTTCCTCTGGGGGAAATGCAAAAACCTGACGTGTGGCGCGAAGCGGAAGGAATGGGCTTACCGGTAGACGAACTCAAAGAAAGCCAGGAAATTTGCTTTGTGACGCAGGGTGATTACCGACAATTCATCAAGCAGCATGCCCCGCAGGCTTCAAGCCCTGGTTCGTTTGTGGATGAGAAAGGCAAGGAGCTTGGCCAGCATCAAGGCGTTGCATTCTATACCCCGGGCCAACGAAAAGGATTGGGTATTGCAGGAGGAAGCCGTTTGTATGTGCAGCGCGTACTTCCTGAAATGAATATGGTGGTTCTGGGTTCTGCCGAGGATTTAGATTCCAGGGAATGCCTGGTTTCAGATTTGAATATTTTCTCTCCAGAGGCATTGCAGAATGCAAACAGAATCGACGTGAAATTTCGTTATAGTTCCCCACCAGTCCCGGCTACTCACCAATGGTCAGGTTCCCAATCGATGACAATCAGGTTTGAGTCGTCCGTTCGGGCTTTGAGTCCAGGCCAGTCAGCCGTATTTTATCTTGGGAATCGTGTGTTAGGGGGCGGAATTATTCAATCGCCAACCACAAAAAAAAGCTTTCAGGGCTGCCAAGAGCCCGACTCAGCCGCACGCCCCAAACCATAATTGGGAATCAGAAAAAAATCCCTTTACATCCGCTCTTTCCGGTTGACAGGCTGCATCACTCATGCTAGTTTCACCCGCTTAACACACGCCCAATTCCGTTCAACACGTGGCTGCCTGGAATCTCTGTAAACTGTGAATAAAAGCACCATTGGGCGCCGGTATGCATCGGCGCTTTTCCAACTGCTCGATAAATCGGGTATTGAACCCGCACGAAGTGCCTTAAGCGCATTGCAACAAGGCTTGGAGGAAACCCCTGCCTTGAAGCATGTCCTCGCTTCACCAGTCTTTAATTTTGAGGAAAAGCAGGCTGTCCTGAATGAATTGAGTCAAACGATGGATGCCCCTCCGGTCATGCGGGATTTCCTCACTCAACTGTTGAAAAAGAATCGAGCCATGTTACTCCCTGATATTTCGGAGGCCTTTGCGGACTTGGCCGATCAACAACAGGGAATTCAGCAAGTCTGGGTGGGCTCGGCCAAACCACTACAAGCGGCCGAGAAAGAACAGATCAAACAAGACTTGTCTCAAACGCTGCACCATGAAGTCGAGGTGGCTTTTGAGGTTGATCCCCAGCTCATTGCGGGATTGAGAATAAAAATTGGCAGCCGGGTATTTGATAATACGGTGTCGGGTCGACTAACCGGTATGCATGATCAGTTGACGAAGGGATAATCCATGCAGATCAAAGCAGAAGAAATCAGCTCCATCATTAAGGAAAAAATCAAAGGATTCGAGCAACGGGTTGATGTTAAAGAAATGGGCTACGTCATCCAGGTGGGTGATAATATCGCCAAGGTTTATGGTTTGGAAGG